>NZ_JAMYJY010000069.1:0-20312 GCF_024136985.1 Haloferax sp. AB510 | reverse complement strand
GGTTATCGCCCGGTTCGGCCACGCGTGGACCACGTGGTTCTATGCGCTCGCGGCGGCCGTCCCGCTGGCGCTCGTAGCGGCCGGCGCGGTCGGCGTCGGACGGCCCCTCGCGGTCGACTTCCTCGGTTTCGTCGTCTGTCCGCTCCTCGGAGCCGGTGGATTCGTCGTCGACGCGGGCCGGTATCTCTTCGCTTCGCGCTGACCGGCGCGGAGTGGGTCGTCCCGGCGGCACGGACTGTTCGGGAGCCGCGGCCCGCGGGTCGCCGTCGCCCACGATTTTTGTCGTTCGCGTCCGACGGTTCGGTATGGCCATCCCGACCGACTCGGTCCGGCGGTTCCGACTCCGTGCCGCGAACGCGTACCTCGTCTCCGACGGCTCGGAGACGGTGCTCGTCGACGCCGGGACGCCGCGGGACCGCGACCGACTCCTCCGCGGTCTCGCCCGCGTGGACCTCGACCCCGGCGCTATCGACCGGGTTCTCGTGACCCACTTCGACCTCGACCACGTCGGGACGCTCGCGTCGCTCAGCCTCCGCGACGACGTGCCGATTCACCTCGCCGAGCCGGACGCTTCACACCTGACAGGCGCATCGAAGCCGTCGCTCCGGTCGGCGAAGGGCGCGGCGCAGCGCGTGCTCACGTCGTTTCTCGACCGACCGACGAACCCCGTTGAGGTCGTCCGCGACGGGGACGAACTCGGCGGCTTCGTCGCGTATCGGACGCCGGGACACACCCCCGGGCACACCGCGTTCGTCCACGAGGACCACGGCGTCGCGTTCGTCGGCGACATGGTCCGCGAATCGAACGGGAGCCTCGGGCTGTTGCCGGGCATCCTCGCGACTGACGCCGCGGAAAACAGGCGGAGCGTCCGGGAGTTCGCGGCGCGGTGCCCGCCGGTCGACGTGGTCGCCATGGGACACGGAGAACCGGTCACGGAGTACGGATACGGCGCGCTGAAGCGACTCGCAGACAAGCTCTAACTGGAGCGCCGCCGCTCTCGGAGAGAGGGACGCAGTTACGTAACAGCGAGACACCGAGCTATCGCTCGTGTCTGAGTTAAGAGCGGGGACCGCGGCCGAGCGCAGGTCCCCGGACTGACCAAGCCACTGTGAGGAGCACCAGTCTCACAGCTGCCTGACGCGCCCGGCGGAAGTGAATCGAACCACGCGCGTCAACACCACGTTGGACACTAGTTGTAAAAAGTCCTTTGTTATCGCCAATTAGAACCACGCCCTCCAGAACGACTGGATAAATATGCTCTTATGTGAGTCATATAGCCGTATCAACTGAACATATGGTAACCCTCATGGTTGTTACTGGACGAACGAACGGCAGAATCGTGAAGAATCTACCGAATACGAGGACGACGGTCGAATACGGGCGAAAATAGGCTATCTGACCAGGTATGGGTCCGCTCCGGGCATGAAGCGGCCGAGGTCGGACTCGCGGCGGAAGTCGGTCGACTGCAGTTCCAACAGGCCGGCGACGAGCTCGTCGTGGTCGCCGTCGTCCCACTCGGCGGGGTCCTTGATGGGCAACACGAGAAAGCCGCTCCCGCGGAGTTCTTTCCCGTGGAGCACCTCCATGTCAACGTCGGTCTTCCAGCCGACGGACGTGTAGTTGTTCAGGACGTGCTTTGTCGCCACCGCGCCGACCGGCAGGAGGACGTGCGCGGCGATGGCGCGGAGTTCAGCGTCGAAAAAGCGCTCCATGTCGGTGTAATCGGCCGCTGACGGCGTTCCATCCGGCACGCACATGTGTAGGTACGAGAAGAACGTGCGGTTCACCGTCGGTTCGTCGCCGGCCTCGGCCAGCAGTTCGCCGTCTTCGAGTGCCGCGAACAGTTTGTCGCCCGCGTCTCCCGAGAAGGGGACGCCGGTCTCGATGCCCCCGTGGACGCCGGGGTGGTCGCCGATGACGTGGAAGTCGGCGTTGGCGTCGCCGTAGCCGGGGACGTACCGGTCACACGACGGTCGCATGTCGAACGGGTTTCTCGTGCGGTCGGTTACGTTTCTCACGGTACTCTCTGTGGGAGCGGGGAGTAAAGAAGACGTGGTTCGCCCCGATATCGTACACGAACGAGCGTGAGGAACACATCAAGAGAGAACGTCGTCCGCGCCGTCGACTCGGCGAGCCCCCCGCTCAGAGTTCGACGCCCGAGGGGATGAGGCTCTGGCTCCGCAGGAGCGTTCCGTCGCCGTCGTAGACGAGGAACGTCGATTTCTCGAAGGTCTCGAAGTGGTCGCCTTCGATGGCAACGTCGACGCGGTAGCGGCCCTCGTCGTCGCCCGCGGCGCGCCCGTACTCGCGGGCCGCGCGGATGAAGTCCAGTACGTCGTCGGCGCGAGCGTTGAGTTCGAGGACGTAGTCGCCGGTGAGTCGGTCCGTCACGCTCACGACGCCGCGGGCGTCCGAGTCGTCGACGGAGTCTTGCAACCGAAAGGAGACGTCCAGTTCCTCCGCGGCGAGCACGTCGCCGCTTGTCGAGAGGAACCGAGACCGAAGCTCCTCGGCCGGGCCGTAGAAGTCGATAGATACCGTCGGTTGGCGAGGGTCGCCGTCGTCCTCGTACCAATCGACATCGCGGACATCGAGTTCGAAGTAGTCACGCCGCATTCCGTACTGTTGGTTGTACTGCGCTGCCTATTAACGTGACGCCGCCCGAAGCGTGGTTCCGGCGTCGAAACCGGCCGATTACGCCGGTTCAGCACCCGCTCGATACCCGCTCGGCACAACGGTTATCGGCCGCCGACGCGAGCGAACCGCATGGAACCCGTCACCCTCGACGAGTGCTTCGCGTCGTTCGACGAGATGTGGGCCCCGAGAATCGCCGCGGAGCTGAACGACTACGCGGTGAAAGTCGCAAAGCTTGACGGCGAGTTCGTCTGGCACGCCCACGACGAGACCGACGAGCTGTTTCTCGTCCGCGACGGACAGCTCCGAATCGAGTTCCGTGACCGCGACGACGCGGTACTCGAGTCGGGCGACCTCCTCGTGGTCCCCCGCGACGTCGAACACCGGCCCGTGGCGCTCGAACCGACCGAAGTGCTTCTCGTCGAGCCGACCGAGACGCTCAACACCGGCGACGCCGCGGAGAGCGACCTGACTCACGGCGACCCCGAACAGCTCTCCTGAGGTGCCGTCCGGTCCGGGGACCGCCTGCGACCGCGCCGTCGGTAGTTTTTACCTGTCAGCCCGTGCGATTGTCCTATGGTCTGGGTCCGCTCCGAACACGCGGGTGCGCTGGCGGTCATCTCGACGTGGCTCTGCGCGCTCCTCCCGTGGAACGTCACGTACACGCCGAACCTCTCGGGCGTGAGCCTGCTTTTCGTCCGGTTTCCCTTCGCCGAGATTCAGTTCGCGTGGGGCCTCTCCAGCCGCGTCGCGGTCAGGACCCCGCTGTCCGCGCTCTCGCTCCAGTCGGGGCAGACCGTCGCGGTCGCCTACCAGGCGTGGGTCGTCGGCACGGCTGTCCTGGCGCTCGCCGTCCTGTTCTCCATCGTCTACTACCTGCGCGACGAGCGAGTCGAAGCCGGCCCGGTCGACCCCGTTCGGGTCCTCGGCGGCCTTCTCGGCGTCGTCGGCGTCGTCCTCGCCGCGGCGACGTACCTGTTCGTGACGCGCGGCCTCCCCGGGATTCCGCTCCCGCTCGGGGTCGTCATCTCGCTCATTCTCGCCGGCGTGCTCCTGACGGTCGACCGGACCTGAACGCGAGCTGTGGTCCGGGTCGTTCTCGCCGAGTGACAGTCTCCCGCGCGGACCTTTTAAGTTCCAACCCACCATACCTCCCGACCAACCAACCGGGTGACGATGGCACGAGATACCACGAGCGAGACGACGGCGGCGCGCGACCCCCCAGTCGACCGGGGGGTACTGAGACTCCTCGCCGACGGGGAGTTCGACGCCGCGACCGCCGAGACCCGGCGGCTCCTGCGCCGGACCGCGGAGATGCTCCGGGGGTCGAGCCTCGACGTGCTCCCGCTTTCGCCCGACGACACGCCGCTCGGGTCCTACGAGATTCCCGAGGGCCACGAGGAAATCGACCGCTACTGGGTGAACGCCCCCTTCGCCTACGTCGTCGTCACCTACGACACGGACGCGACCGCCCATCAGTACCACACCGTTGAACCCGACCTCGACGGGTTCGAAGCGACCCTGCTCGAACGCGTCCGCACCGACGTGCGCGACCCGCTTTTGTACCGCCGCGAGGCGGACCCGCGGACCGAGTCGGCGCTCGTCGAAGAGCTCCAGTCACTTCTCGAACAGTACGGGCAGGAACTCGACATGAACACCTTCTACACGCTGTTGTACTACCTCCGACGCGACTTCCACGGTTACGGTCGCCTGGACCCGCTGATGAAGGACCCGCACATCGAGGACATCTCATGTGACGGTTACGACCTGCCGCTTTTCGTCTACCACGACGAGTACACCGACATCGCCACGAACGTCTCGTTCGAGGCCGAGGAGCTCGACAACTTCGTCATCCGACTCGCCCAGCGCTCCGGACAGCACATCAGCGTCGGCGACCCCGTCCTCGGGACGACGCTCCCGAACGGCGCGCGCGCCGAGTTGGCCCTCGGCGAGGAGGTCACCCCACGCGGGTCGGCGTTCACCATCCGCCTCTACGCCGAAGAGCCGTTCACGCCCATCGACCTCGTGCGCTACGGCACGTTCTCCATCGAGCAGATGGCCTATCTGTGGCTCTGTATCGAACACAACAAGAGCCTCATCTTCGCGGGCGGCACCGCCTCGGGGAAAACCACCTCGATGAACGCGGTGTCGATGTTCGTCCCCCCGCGGTCGAAGGTGCTGTCCATCGAGGACACCCGCGAACTCGCGCTCTACCACGACAACTGGCTGTCGTCTGTCACCCGCGAGCGACTCCACGAGGGGACCGACATCTCGATGTACGACCTGCTTCGCTCGGCGCTCCGGCACCGCCCCGAGTACATCATCGTCGGCGAGGTGCGCGGCGACGAGGCCGTGACGCTGTTCCAGGCAATGAACACGGGGCACACGACGTTCTCGACGATGCACGCAGACAGCATCGAGACGGTCATCAACCGCCTCGAAAACGAGCCCATCAACGTCCCGCGCGCGATGGTGCAGTCGCTCGACCTGCTGTGCGTCCAGACGCTCACCCGCCACGACGGCGAGCGCGTCCGCCGCTCGCAGACCATCGGCGAAATCGGCGACATCGACCAACGGACCGGCGAACTCGACTACTCGTCGGCGTTCGCGTGGGAGCCCGAGACCGACACGTTCAGTCAGAACGATAGCTCGCTGCTCACCGAAATCCAGCGCGAGAACGGCTGGTCGCGGACCGAACTCCGGCGCGAACTCCGTCGCCGCGAGACGTTCCTCCAGTACCTCCTCGACAAGGACGTCTCCGACTACCGGCGCTTCACCGCGCTCATCAACGAGTACTACGCGGACTCCGAAGACGTGATGCGGCGCGTCGAGGCCGACGAGGACATCGTCGACGCCGGCACGGAGGCCTGAGATGGCCGCCGCGCAGTACCTGTACCTGCTCCCCCTCGTTCTCGCCGTCCTCCTCGTCCTCCCCGTCGTCCTGTCGCCAGTGAGCCGCGCGGCCGACCTCCTCGTCTCGCGGGTCTCGCTCTCCGTCTTCGGCTTCTACGTCGCCAACGAGAACCCCCGTCGAAGGGAACAGCGCAACCAACTGCGGGCGGCACACGTGAGCGTCACCCACCGGGTGTACGCCTCGCGGACGCTCCTCATGGCGTCCGTCTTCGGCGTCGCGGGGAGCGTCTTCGGCGTCTACCTCGCCGCCGTGACGCTCGAAACGCTCGCCGTTCAGTCCGAGACGATTCGTGAGGTCCTCCCGTCCGCCCTCGGCTTCCTCGGCGGCCTCACGAGCATTCAGGCGCTCCCGCTCCGCGACCTGTTCCTCGCGCTGTTGCTTTCGAGCGCGACCCTCGGGGCGCTCCTCGCGCTCGGCGTCTACTGGGGTCGGTGGTACGTCCTCACCGAGCGCGCCCGCACCCGCTCGTCGGAAATCGAGGCGACGCTCCCGCGGACGGTCGCGTTCGTCTTCGCGCTGTCGCGGTCGGGGATGCCGTTCCCGCAGGTGTTGGAGACGCTGGCTCGAAACGAGGCCATCTACGGCGAAGCGGCGCGCGAGGTCAGTATCGTCGTCCGCGACATGGACGCCTTCGGCACCGACGTACTCTCCGCCCTCCAGACGATGGCCACGCGGACGCCGAGCCCGAGCCTCGAAGAGTTCGCCGAGAACCTCGCAAGCGTCCTCGGGAGCGGCCGCAACCTCTCGTCGTTCCTCCAAGAGCAGTACGAGCGGTTTCAGGCGGAGGCGGAGGCCCAACAACAGCAGTATCTCGACCTGCTTTCGACGTTCGCCGAGGTGTACGTCACCGTCCTCGTCGCTGGGCCGCTGTTTTTCATCACCGTCCTCGTCGTCATCGGCCTCGTCCTCGCGGACACGCTGACACTCATCAGAATCGTCGGCTACGTCGGCATCCCGCTGGCGAGTTTCGGCTTCGTCGTCTACATCGACAGCATCACCGAGTCGCTCCGGGGCGCGGCGGTCGCCGACGACGACGCGGAGGCCGTGGGCGCGTCGTTCCGACACCTCGACGCGACCGGCGGCGTCGGTTCGGCTCCGGCGACCGACGGCGGCGAGACCGATACCCGAGGCGACCCGTGGCACGCGAACCGAGAGCGACTCGCCGCCTACGACCGGTTCCGCGCGATTCGCGGCTGGTTCGACCGCCCGCTCGAAACCCTCGGCCGCCACCCGCTCGCCACGCTCGCGCTCACCGTCCCCTTGGGGCTCGTCTGGGTCGCCCTGCGGACCACGTTCCCCGCCGACCCGACGCTCCTCGGCGTCGCCGACGCGGTTGACCAACACGTCGTAGAGGCCACGGTCGGCGCGCTCGTCGTCGTCTCGGCGTTCCACGAGCTTCGGAAGCGGCGGATTCGTGCCATCGAGCGGAGCATGCCCGACTTCCTTGACCGCCTCGCGAGCGTCAACGAGGCTGGACTGACGGTCGTCCAGAGCCTTCGCCGGGTGTCGGCGTCCGACCTCGGCCCGCTCGGCGACGAGGTCGAACGCGCCGTCCGCGACATCGACTGGGGGGCCGACGCCCAGACTGCGCTCCGGCGGATGGACCGCCGGACGACGAGTCCGATGGTGTCGCGGTCGGTGACGCTCATCACCAACGCGATGAGTGCGAGCGGCGACCTCGCGCCCGTCCTCCGCATCGCGGCCAACGAGGCCCAAGACAGCCGCCGCCTCGCCCGCGAGCGGAACCAGGAGATGGTCACCTACCTCCTCGTCATCTACATCTCGTTTCTCGTCTTCCTCGGCATCGTCGCCGCGCTGACGGTGTCGTTCATCCCGGCGGTCGAGCAGGCCAGCACCGGTGCCATCGGCTCCGGCGAGGTCGCGGGCGTCACCTCCGGCGCGTTCTCCGGCCTGCGCAACGTGGACACGGGCTCCTACAAGCTGTTGTTCTTCCACGTCACGGCGATTCAGGGGCTCTGCTCGGGACTCATCGCCGGACAGCTCGGGGAGGGGCAGGTCGCCGACGGCGTCAAACACGCCGCCGTCCTGCTCGTCATCACCTACGTGACGTTCATGTTCATCTGAGTGCCGCGCCCGTCCGGCGACCCGTGACTCCCGACCGCCGCCCGCGACCCGTGCGGTCTTTGTCTCACCGCCTCGACCGACCCGCATGGACGGAGACGAACCCCGAGACGGGGTCCGCGAGACGTACGACCGCATCGCGTCGCACTTCGCGTCGACCCGCGAGTACCCGTGGCCCGAAGTCGAGTCGTTCGTCGCCGACGCGACCGAGTCCGGGCCGGCGGCCCGCGCGCTCGACCTCGGCTGCGGCAACGGCCGGCACGTGGAACTCCTCTCCTCGCACGCCGACGAGGTGGTCGGTCTCGACGTGAGCCGCGGCCTGCTCGACGAGGCGGTCGCGCGGGCGGCGGAACGCGGCTTCGACGCCGGACTCGTGCAGGGCGACGCCTCGCGGCTCCCCTTCGTCGACGACGCCTTCGACCTCGCGGTGTACGTGGCGACGATTCACCACCTCGCGCCGCGTGCGGCCCGCGTGGCGAGCCTGAACGAACTCGCGCGCGTGCTCGACGCCGACGGCCGCGCGGTCGTCAGCGCGTGGAGCACCGCCCACGACACGTTCGACCGCGAGGACGGGTTCGACACGACGGTCGATTGGACGCTCCCCGGCGGCGAGACGGTCCCCCGATTTTACCACATCTACGCGCCCGACGAGTTCGACGCCGACCTCGACGCGAGCGACCTCGCGGTCGTCGAATCGACGGTGTCCAGCGGGAACTGCTACGCCGTCGTCGCCGGGCGCTGAGAGTCGCGGACGGTTTCGGGCGTCACGGGGGATTCGGGCACCGGGAGTAATCGTGTTGTTTGCTAACTCGTTTCGGGTGGATGCTGGCCGCGCACAGGTGATGTGGGCTTAAGAGCGCCGCGACGAATTGCCGTGTATGACTGAACCCGACGAACCACGGGAGTACGAGGTTGTCGTCGTGGGCGGCGGCCCCGCGGGCCTCCAGACCGCGCTCTACACGACGCGACTGGGACACGACACCGCGCTCGTGGACCGCGGTGGCGGCCGCGCGGCCATGATGCTCGACACGCACAACGTCATCGGCGTCACCGAGGACGTCTCCGGCAACGAGTTCCTCGAAATCGCGCGCGGGCAACTCGAAGACTACGGGACCGACATCCATCGCGACTTCGTGACCGACGCAGAGCAGTTGGGCGACGGCCGGTTCCGCCTCGTCGGCAACGAGGGCGAGTTCGTCGCCGACCGCGTCGTCCTCGGCGTCGGCTTCAACGACGAGCGCCCCGACCCGCCGCTTCCCCGCACCGGGAAGGGCCTGCACTACTGCCTGCACTGCGACGCCTACATGTTCGTCGACGAGTCGGTGTACGTGATGGGCCACTCCGACTCGGCGGCCTACGTCGCCATGATCATGCTCAACTTCACCGACGAGGTTGACCTGCTGCTCCGCGGCGACGAGCCGACGTGGTCCGACGAGACGGACGAACTCGTCCGCGCGCATCCCGTCGACATCGTCGAGGAGGAGATTTCGGGCATGACGAAGCGCGACGACGGCTGGCTGGAGAGCTTCGAGTTCGAAGACGGGACCGTCCGCGGGTACAAAGGCGGCTTCGCGATGTACGGCTCGAACTACAACACGACGCTGTTCGAGGCGCTCGACGTGGAGCTCAGCGACGACGGAACGGTCCCGGTGGACGACCACGGCCGGACCAGCGTCGACGGCGTGTTCGCGGTCGGCGACATCACCCCCGGTCACAACCAGATTCCGGTGGCGATGGGCAAGGGCGCGAAAGCCGGCATCGCCATCCACATGGAGCTCCGCGAGTTCCCCAAGAGCCTCGACGAGATTCGTGCCGAGGGCGCGGTGAGCGTCGACGACGTGCCCGGTATCTCCCCCGGACTGCTCGACAAGGCGAAACAGTTTAACGAGTCACACGCGGACGACTGAGGCCGTAATTCGGCGAAATTCGGTGAAAACCGAGGCGTACGAACACCCTTCTAAAGTTCTCTCGGCCAGTACGGTCTCCCACGATGAAACGTACTGGACTTGCGACTGTCTTGCTCGCGCTCATGGTCGTACTGGCCGGCTGCGCGGGCGGGACCGGCACGCTGACCGAGACGCAGACCGACGGGGCCGCCGACGCGACGACGACCGCGTCGTCCGACGGCGACGCCGCCCGGACGGGGACCGTGAACTTCTACGTGAGCGACGAGCAGAACGCCATCGCCGACTTCGAACACCTCAACGTCACCATCGAACGCGTGACGCTCGTCCGCGCGGACGGCGACGCCGAGTCGGAGAGCGAGGTCGAAACCGAGGACGCGGACTCCGAGTCCGCCGAGAACGACACGAACGCCGACGCGGAGGCGAACGCGAGCGTCGAGGTCGAACTCGAAGCCAACGCGACGGCGAACGCGACGAACGCGTCCGCCTCGACCAACGGGTCGGTCGACGCTGACGCCGACGCCGAGGTCGAAGAATCGGCCGACGCGAACGACACCGACGCGGCCGAAGGCGAGTCGAGCGTCACCTACGAGGTCGACAACGTGACCGTCGACCTGACCGAACTGCAGGGCGAAAACGCGAGTCTCGTCGGCGAGTACGACGTGCCGGAGGGCAACTACACGAAGGTCTTCGTGCACGTGAGCGACGTGAACGGGACGCTGAAGACCGGCGAACGGGTCAACGTGAAGCTCCCGAGTAACAAGCTTCAGCTCAACACGGACTTCGAAGTCGGCAACGGCGAATCCGTCGACTTCGTCTTCGACATCACGGCGTTCGAGGCGGGCGGCAGCGGGAAGTACATCCTCAAGCCCGTCGTGAGCGAGTCCGGGACGGACGTGCCGATTACGAAGGTCGGCGCGGAAAAGAAGGCAGACGCGGAAGCCGAGGCCGGGGCTGAGGCGAACGCCGAGGTCGAAGCGGGCGAAAACGGGACCGACGACGGCGAGCGCGCCGAAACCGACGCCGAGAGCGACCTCACCGTGAGCTTCGACGGGAACGTCTCCGCCGGCGAGAACGTGACGGTCGTCGTCACGCGGAACGGGACGCCCGTGGAGAACGCGACGGTGACGATAAACGGCGAGACCGCCGGTACGACCGACGCTGACGGCGAGTTAGGCGTCACCATCCCCGACGAGCGGGACGTGACGGTGGTCGTCGTCGACGGAGAGACCGAGTCCGAGACGGAGTTCGAGTTCGAGTTCCTCGGGAGCGCCCCCGACAACCCCGCCGAGGGCGGCGAATCGACCTCCCTCGTCGCCTGACCGAAAAGGTAACATCCTTATTGGGGCGTCGAGAATGAAGGGATAGACGCGACGTTCGCGCGCATCGGTGTCTCGGCCGAGCGAAGCGAGGCCGAGGCTCGGTGCGAGCGAGTGAAGCGAGCGAGCACTGGTGTTGAGACGGACGGAGTCCGTCGATGCACGGTGCGAATGAAATGAGCACCGGTGGTCTAATGGTAAGACATTGGCCTTCCAAGCCAATTATCTGGGTTCGATTCCCAGCCGGTGCATCTTCTCCGAATCGCCGCCCGTCGAGCCTCGGCTCCGGTAGCTCTCACCCCGTCGGAATTGGTGGCTATCCTTAACTATCGTTCCACCCATATTCGTGTGTGGTGTTTTACACATGAGTCTACTCGACGGCCGCGTCGCGGTCGTTACCGGCGGTAGCTCGGGAATCGGACGGGGAATCGCGCTGGCCTACGCCGAGGCGGGCGCTGACGTGGTGGTCTGCGACATCCGCGAAGAGCCGAAGGAGGGCGGCGCGCCCACCCACGAGAAAATCGAGTCCGACACGGGCTCGTCGGCGACGTACGTCGAACTCGACGTGACCGACCCGGCCGCGTTCGAGGCGGCGATGGACGCCGCCGAGGCGTTCGGCGGCGTGGACGTGATGGTGAACAACGCCGGCATCATGGCGGCCCGAGGACTTCCTCGAAGTCACAGAAGACGAGTTCCAACAGATGATGGACATCAACCTGAAGGGCGTGTACTTCGGGGCGCAGGCGGCCGCAGCGCGGATGGTCGAATCCGGCGGCGGGAGCATCATCAACGTCTCCAGCGTCAACGGCATCTTCGGCAACGGCAACTACCCGTCGTACAGCGCGTCGAAGGGGGCCGTCCGGACGCTCTCGTACTCGCTCGCCCACGGGCTCGGCGGAGACAACGTCCGGGTGAACGCGATTCACCCCGGCGCTATCAAGACGGAAATCGGCCCGGAAGGGGCTGAGGAAACGAGCGAGGAACAGATGGCGCAGTTGAACGCGATGATTCCGCTCGGGCGACAGGGCGAACCGGACGACGTGGCCGGCGTGGCGGTCTTCCTCGCCAGCGACCTCTCGAAGTACGTCACCGGTGAATCCATCGTCGTCGACGGCGGCTGGACCAGTTGGCGGTGACGCGGGGCTGACGCGAGACTGGCGCGGAACCGATGTCGGCCTGCTTCGGGAGGACGGGTCGGTTCCCACGCCGGCCCGCGTTGTGTCTGGTGAACGGCCACGAGTCCCGAAACACACGGACTGCGGCGACTTCGGGTCGAAATCCCGGACCGTCTCTCTTATCTTCCCCCCGAACGTAACCGAACGTAATGCTGGATTCCATTCCGCTGTTCCCCGGACTCCCGGGCGGCCCAGAACTGCTCATCGTCCTGCTCATCATCGTCCTCCTGTTCGGCGCGAACAAACTCCCCCAACTGGCCCGGTCGTCGGGACAGGCCATGGGCGAGTTCCGCCGCGGCCGCGAGGAGATCGAAGAGGAACTGAAGAAGGGCGCAGAGGAAGGCGAGGACGACGACGACGAAGACGAGACTGAGGCTGAGGCCGAAGCGACCGAGGCGGAAGCCGAGAACAAACAGTAAGCGTCTCCCCCGGGGAAACAGACCCCTTGTGCGGTATTTCAGTTCGCCGAGTGCCGACAGTCGGCGGTCGCTCACGCGGTGAGTGACAACAGTCAAAATACGGAGTAGACGTGCCGGAGCGTCGAGTTTACGGCCGAGAGACCGGCCGGTCGGGGAGTAACTTCGATGAGGTATGAATGGGTGGACAGCGAGGTTGCCCGGCGTTCCGACGTGGGGAATCCCAGTTGCCTCCTCCACCCCGCGATCCCTCGAGCGACGCACGTCCGATGGTCCGCTGCTCGCTTCCGCGCCTGGCGGGGTACCACCGATGAACCGCGCGAACCCTTCCCTGCGGAAGGGGTACGCGGAGCCGCTGTCCCCGAAGGACGAGGTTTCTACGTTGGCTTCCGGGGCCCGCGCCGGTCTGACCGGACGCGCCCGTGTTCGGTCCCCGCTGAAGACCTATTTCGCGGGTAGAGAGCAGGGCCTAACTGCCCGACCTAGTCCACTCCCTCATTGTCCACCGACTGTTAAGGGCCTTTCGACTCGGATGCGGAAAAATCGGGGGACACCGTCGGGGTGGTTCGGCGTGGCGCGCCGAGAGCGGAGTGCGAGAAAACGAGTCAGCACGGGCATCGATACCGGCACCGCCGACGCCGGCTTACAACACGCCGCGGGCGTACCACGCGCCGCCGACGAAGGTGACGAACGCGGCGGCCACGACCGACCAGCGGTGGTACGTGAGCCACGAGTACTGCTGGTCGAAGCTGAACAGGAGCGTCGGGTCGATGGAGAACGACCACAGCGCGGCGATGCCGAGCATCGAAAGCGAGAGGACGAAGGCGAGCCCGGCGGCCGTCGCCGGGTCGGTCCGCTCCTGTCTGCCGGAGAGGAAGACGACCGTTTCGAGGAGCGCGAGCATCCCGACAAAGGAGATGCCGACCGGACCCGCGGCGTAGTAGGCGGCCACCTGTCCGTCCCCACCCTCGATGGCGACGGCGGGGATCGCGACGGCGATTGCGAGGAGCAGCGCGCCGACGATTCCGACGGTCGGCGCGAGGCGTTCGGCGTCCATGGCCGGTCGTTCGGGCGACCGACTGATAAACGGTTTGAGACGTGCCGGCGAGGGATTGCCCGGTTTTAAATCGCGCTGCGACGACGTGCGCGTATGGACCGCGTAGCGATTATCGGTGCATCGATGACCCAGTTCGGGCAGCGAGACGCGTGGATTCGCGAACTGCTCGCGGAGGCGGGGCAGGCCGCGCTCGCGGACGCCGACGTCTCTCCCGACGAAATCGAGCACCTCTACGTCTCGAACATGGCGAGCGGCGAGTTCGAGGGCCAGACGGGCGTGCCGAACGCCCTCGCCCACGACCTCGCGGCGATGCCCGCCTACACCGCCCGAATCGACCAGACCTCCTCGTCCGGCGGCGCTGGCGTCTACGCCGCGTGGCAGTCGGTCGCCTCCGGTGCGTCCGACATGACGATGCTCGTCGGCGGCGAGAAGATGACCCACCGCTCGACCGCCGAGGCGACCGACGTTATCGCCTCGCTGACCCACCCGGTGGAGTACAAACACGGCGTGACGCTCCCCTCCTTCGCGGGGCTGACTGCACGGCTCTACCTCGACACCTACGACGCCCCGCGGGAGTCTCTCGGAAAGGTCGCCGTCAAGAACCACAAAAACGGCGTCGACAACCCCCACGCCCAGTTCCGGAAGGAAGTGGACCTCGACACCGTTCTCGACTCGCCGGTCGTCGCCGACCCGCTTCGCCTCTACGACTTCTGTCCCATCACCGACGGCTCGGCGGCGCTCGTCTTCTGCCCCGAGTCGGTCGCCCGCGAGTACACCGACGACTACGCCGTCATCTCCGGCATCGGCGGCGCGACCGACACCCACGTCGTCCACGAGCGCGCCGACCCGACCACGATGGGCGGCGTCGTCAACTCCTCCGAAATCGCCTACGAGATGGCCGACCTCGAACCCGACGACATCGAGGTGGCCGAGCTCCACGACATGTTCACCATCCTCGAGTTCCTCCAGTCGGAGGACCTCGGCTTCTTCGAGAAGGGCGAGGGCTGGAAAGCGGTCGACGAGGGCGTCACCGACCGCGACGGCGACCTCCCCATCAACACGTCCGGCGGCCTGAAGTCGAAGGGCCACCCCCTCGGGGCCTCGGGCGTCGCGCAGGTGTACGAGATTTACAAACAGCTCATCGGTGACGCAGGCAAGCGGCAGGTCGACGCCGACGTGGGCCTCGCGTGCAACGTCGGCGGCTTCGGCAACTGCGTGACCACGACCATCATGGAGTCCCGATAATGTCCGACAATCCCCCAATGGAGGCGTACCGCTACCCCGACGGGAGCATCACCTACCCCGGCCACCCGGTCGGCCCCGGCGGCGAGGAACCGGTCGGCACGGTCGACCTGAGCGACTACACGGCGACGGTGCTGACGTGGACCACCTCCACGGCGACGCCGCCGGGCGTCCGCCAGCCCAACACGCTCGCTATCGTCGAGTTCGACGTGGACGGCGAGCCCGTCCGCGCCATCGGACAGGTCACCGGCGAGGACGAGGTCGACATCGGCGACGAAGTCGAACCGGTCTACTGCGAGGAGCTTCGAGAACCCGGCGCAGGCATCCGCGAGCCCGCGAGTCAGGAGTGGGACGGCTACCGCTTCGAACCGCTCTGAGCGGGCGAGTGTTGATATAACTACACCTTCTATCTCGCGTATGAACCGCACCAGCGGCGTCTCCGTCGCACGCGACGTGGCGGTCGCCACGGCGGTACTGGCCGGGCTGTACGGTCTCGGCTCCGGCGTCCAGTTCCAACCGTTCCAACTACCGACGTACCTGCTTATCGTCGGTTTCGACGCCATCGAAGCCGCAGTCGGCTCCGCGGGCGCGTGGTACGACCTGCTTTTCGCCGCCTATCTCGTCGGTCTCGGCGTCGTCGCCGCGGGCGTGGCCCGAGTCGTCCGCGGGAAGTCGAAGACGGACGGGCTCGCGTGGTGGCGCGTCGGCGCGGCGTCGGCGCTGGCGCTCGTGGGCGTTATCTCGCTACTGTTCGCGCTGTTGGTCCTCGCCACCGGCGTGCAGTTCACGCCCGTCCTCGTGGCCGGCGGCGCGGGGGTCGCGCTCCTCGCGCTTTCGGCGTGGGTCGGCGACGTGGTCCGCGTGGACGTTCGATCGACGCGCTAACGCAGAATCAGTCGGCTCGGGGGGCGCACCGACCGCCGCTCAGCGGTCGCTCGGTTCGTCGCCCGCGTCGGCGTCATCGCCGGGGTCGTCGCCGTCGTCGCCGCCTTTCACTTCGCGCTTAATCGACTCCAGTTCGGCGTCGACGTCGACCTTCGGTCCGTCGCGCTCGTCGTCCCCGCCGTCCGGGTCAGCCTCCTCAGTTACGTCGATTCGAACCGGTCCCGTGCCGACCGGCTCGGCGTCGCTGGAACCCCGGTTCTCGCCGCGGGAGCGCCGGCTCTCGTCGCGCCGTTGCCACTCGGATTCGAACGTGCGCTCGTCCTCGCGCCAGCGACGCTCTCGGGTCGTTCGCTCGCGCTCGGCCTCGGTGATTCGCTCGTCGAGTTCGTCGGCGAGCGAGCGGGCGCGGTCCATCACGTCGCGCGCCTCGGGGTTCGTCGGCAGGTCGGCCTCCGACAGCGCGTTTCGCAGTTCGTCGAGGGCGCGGTCGACGCCGGAGACGGCGCTCTTCGGGACGTTCCGCATCCGTGACTCCGTCTCGCTTCTGGCGTCTTCCATCGCGCGGCCGGGGTCGGACAGCCGCATGAGACGGCGGAGGAGTTCGAGGGAGGCGATGGTCGCTTCGAGGACGGCGATGACCGTCGGGATGGTGTACGATTCGGTGAACCGGAGTACCTCGCCGAACGTCAGCGGACGCGGGGGGCGAAAGCGGTCGTCGCCGGAGACGCGTCGGTCGCGGCCGCGACCGCGGTCGCGCTCCTCGCGGAGTTCCGCGCCGAGTTCGTCGAGCGTGTCCCCGAGTTCGTCGAGTAGATCGAGGATGTCGTCGTCGCGTCGTCGGTCGCTCATGGCCCACGGTTGGACCGCCGCGGGGATAAGCGTTCGAGGGGTGGCGAACCCGCGCGGGTCGAGGTAGGTCGGCCCCTACCGGCGCGGGACGGCGCGCTGGTACTGTGGCGGCCACGTCGCGTCGGCGTCGAGTTCCTCGGCGGCGTGGAGCGCGAAGTACGGGTCGCGGAGGTGCTCGCGTCCGACGATGGCGAGGTCGGCCCGGCCGTTGCTGACGACCTCGTCGGCGTGGCGCGCGGTTCGGATACCGCCGACCGCGCCGACCATCGCGTCGTCTCCTCGCGGATGACTTCCGCGAAGGGGACCTGATAGCCGGGGCCGGTGTTCGGAATCCGCTGGTCGGGGTGGATGCCGCCGGCGCTCACGTCGATGAGGTCGACGCCGAGGTCGTCGAGGTCGGCCGCGAGGCGGACCGACTGCTCGATATCCCACGACTCGCGGTCGTTCAGCCAGTCGGTCGCCGAGATGCGGACGAAGACGGGCTTGTCGTCGGGCCAGACCTCGCGGACCACTTCCGTGACCTCGCGGAGGAGCCGCGTCCGGTTCTCGAAGGAGCCACCGTACTCGTCGTCGCGGTGGTTCGTGACCGGCGAGAGGAACTCGTGGAGGAGGTAGCCGTGGGCCGCGTGGACCTCGGCGATTTCGAAGCCGGCGTCGAGGGCGCGCTCGGCCGCCGCGCGGAAGTCGTCGACGACGCCTTCGATTCCGTCGGCCGAGAGCTTCCGGAGCGGCGGGGCCTCGCCCTCGTAGGGCCACGGCACGTCGCTCGGGGCGACGGTGGTCCACCCGCCGTCTTCGGGCGCGACCGGCTCGCTCCCCTCCCACGGCCGGGACTTGCTTGCCTTCCGACCCGCGTGAGCGAGTTGGATTGCCGGTACGCTCCCCATCGACGAGACGAACGAGGTAATCTGTCGGAGCTTCTCGACGTGGTCGTCCGACCAGATGCCGAGGTCGTTCGGCGAGATGCGTCCCTCGGGGGAGACGGCCGTTGCCTCGGACATCACGATGCCCGCGCCGCCGACGGCGCGGCTCCCGAGGTGGACGAGATGCCAGTCCTCGGCGAACCCGTCGGTCGAGGAGTACTGGCACATCGGCGAGACCATGATTCGGTTCCGAACCTCGGTGTCGCGGAGCGAGAGCGGCGTAAAGAGCGAGTCCGTCATCGGCCTCGATTGGGTGGGGTCGGAAAAACCCCCCTCGGTTCCGGTGATGCAGTCCGGTTTCGGCTACTCGACCGAGCCGACGAACGCGCGCTGTTCGGCGAGCAGGTCGCGGTCGAGCGTCCAGACGAGGTCGCGCTCGCCGCGGTTCAGCGCCGCCGCGACGACGCCATCGGGCCTGACGACGAGCGAGCGACCCGCGTACTCCGAGCCCGCGGAACCGGAGACCGTTCCGCTTCCCGTCCGATTCGCGCCGACGAGCCACCGAACCCCGTCGAGGGCGCGGGCGCGACAGAGCAGTCGCCAGTTCGTCGAGTGGGCGGCGGGCCACGCGCCGACGACGAACAGGGCGTCGATTCGCTCGTCGGTCAGCGCGGCGCTGTCGCCGACGAAGTTCAGGTCGTAGCAGGTGAGAAGGCCCGTCCGTCCGGCTGGCGTGTCCGCGACGACGAGTTCGTCGCCCGGCGTGACGACCTCGGACTCGCCGCCCCAGAGGTGTCGCTTGCGGTAGACGGTCGCCGAACCGTCGGGTCGGACGTAGGCGGCTGCGTTGTAGAGCGTCTCGCCGTCGCGTTCGAGGTAGCCCGCGAGCACGTCGAGTTCGTTTTCCGCGGCGACCGAGGCGAGGAAGTCGGTCGCGCGTTCCCGCGAGATTGCACCGCTGAAGGCGCGGTTGTCGGCGACGAAGCCCGTGAGCGCGTACTCGGAGAACAGCGCGATATCGACCGACTCGGGGAGGTCGGCGGCGCGGGCGCGCACGTCGTCCTCGTTTCGCGCCGGGTCGAGGTCGAACGCCGCACGCTGTGGCACGGCGATGGTTGGACCGGTCACGCTCGGAGGAACGGATGGGCCGGGAAAAAGTGGCCCGATGGAATCGGCGGTCGGTCCCCGGAGACGCGAAGCGAAGGGAAACGCTCTTTTTACAGTCGAACGGACTTCCGGCATATGAGTGACGGGGACGACGATACGACAGAACTCTCGCCCGAGAGCTTCGACGAGCGCCTGACCGAGGCCGAGGAGGCTCTCGAGGCGGCCGAGACCGAAGCCGACCTCGACGAGGTCGAGGCTACGCTCGACGACATCGAGGCCGACGTGGAGGCCGCGGACCTGCCCGAACCGGACGACGAAGACGAAGAGGACCCCGCCGAGGAGCTCGAATCGCGCCTGTCCGACCTGCGCGACGACCTCGAATCCCAGCGCGGTCCCTACGCCGAAGACGCCGTCGAGACGCTCGAAGAAGCCAAATCCACGATTACGGACACCCGGTGGACCGAGCAGGGCGAAGGCGAAATCGTCGCCGCGGTCGAGACGTTCGCCGACGAGTTCAACGGCGTGCTCGACGCGAGCGTCTCGGTCGATGGCGACGACGAAGACGCGCTCACCGCCGCCGTCGACGACGCCATCGCGGCCGTCGAAGCGGCTGACCTCGACGCCGACGAGGACGCGGAAACCATCGCAGACCTCATCGAGGTCGCCGACGGCCTCGCGAACGGCCTCGACGACGCCCAGGAGTGGGACGACCTCGAAACCCGCGAGAAGCTCCAAGTGCAGGGCTTCTACGACGTGCTCGGCCACTACAAGGACTACCCGCCGGAGCTGTCGGCGCTGAAGGAACACGAGAAGCGCGGCAACGTCGAGATGATCGCGCTCGCGTTCGAGAGCTTCCAGTCCGACTTCATGCAGGAGTACTGCATCGAGGCGTTCACGCGGATGAACGACGACAGCGCCTACGAGACCATCGAGGGGCAGGCCAAGCGCCGCGACAAGGGCGTCATCAAGGCCATCGGCAAGATGGCCGCCGAGGAGGGCGTCGAGATGCTCGTCGACTACGTCGACACCGACAGCGACCCTGCGCTCCAGAAGGTCGTGTTCAAGGCGCTCGGCGAAATCGGCTCCGAGGAGGCGACCCAGCCCATCGCGAACAAACTCGTCACCGAGAACGACAACGTCCGTTCGGCCGCCGCGCGCGCGCTCGGCCTCATTGGCGACACCCGCGCCGTCGAACCGCTCTCGGACGCCGTCGCCGACGACGACGTGGACTCCGTCCGCGCCAGCGCCGCGTGGGCGCTCCGACAGATCGGCACGGAGGACGCGCTCGAAGCGGCCGCCGGCTACGTCGACGACCGCTCGTTCCTCGTCCAGCGCGAGGCCGAACTCGCCGCCGAGTTCCTCGGCGACGACGTCGAAGCCGAAGCGACTGTCTGAGACAGCACGACGACGCGACACCCTCGCAGTTCCGCGGTTCTCCCCTCGTTTTCTTTCTCTCGCAACCGCTCGCGCTGAGTGACCGGTCGCGAACGTTTTTGTAGGGAAACGCGACCACCGCGGGGTGTGTCCCGTCGCGCCCTCGTCGCCGCACTCACCGCTTCGCTCGTGGTCCTCATCGCGGCCGCAGCCGTCGTTCCCGCGCCGATAGCGGCCGTGCCGGGGTCGGAGCACGCGGCGAACGCGACGAATGCGACGAACAAAACCGAATCAGCCACCACCACCGCCGCCACCGCTGGTCCGCCGGAATCGGGCGCCCCTCGCATCGTCTCTGCGCTGCCCGACCCGGCGACGCCCGACGACCGCGGCGAGTTCGTCGCCGTCGCCGCGCCCGCGGGAACCGAACTCTCGCTGTCCGACGGCGAAGACATCGTCTCGTTCGCCTGCACCCGGCGGGACGGTCGCCGTCG
>NZ_JAMYJY010000068.1:0-21151 GCF_024136985.1 Haloferax sp. AB510 | reverse complement strand
CCGGACGGCGACGACGACGCGCCCCGCGCGGTGCCATCGACGGCACGGCCATCATGCTCGCGGCCGCGAAGGCGAGCGTCCCCGCAAGCAGCCTCCCGCTGTTGCTCGACCGGGCGCAGGCGTACCTCGACGGGCGGGCGACCGAGTACGCACAGGGGTTCGAATGCGTCCACGAGGACGACGAGACGGCGGTGTTTCTCGTCCCGCTGGGCCACTGGGACACGAAGGGACTCGACCTCGACTTCTCGCACCGCGAGGTCGACGCGGTCCGCCGGGCGCACGCCGAACACCTCCGACGTGTCGGCGCGGACGCCGACCGCCGCGACGAGTTCGAGACGGCGCTCGAAATCCGTGAGGTCGCCGTTGTCAGGCGGTAGGCCGAAAAGCCGGCAAACCGCCCGACGATAGACGGCTATTTCGGGGGCCGCGACCTGCTACCGACAGATGCCAACCGTTTCCTCCGACCTCCTCGACGGCGTCCGGGCCGCGGGGCCGCTCCAACTCGGTATCGCGCCGTTCGGCCTCGTCGCGGGCGTCGCGGCCGTCGAACAGGGGCTGTCGGTCACGCACGCCCTCGGCTTTTCCAGTCTCGTCTTCGCGGGCGCGTCACAACTCGCCATGATAGAACTCCTCGGCGCGGACGCGCCGCTGGCAATCGTCGTCGGCACGGCGGTCGTCATCAACCTCCGGACGATGATGTACTCGGCCTCTATCGCGCCGTACTTCCGCGACCTGAGCGCCCGGTCGAAGGCGCTCGCGTCGTACCTCCTGACCGACCAGGCGTACGCGGTCTCTATCGCCCGCTACGGCCGCGACGGCGAGACCGACCGCTTCGCGTACTACGTCGGCGCGGGCGCGTCGCTGTGGTTCGTCTGGCAGGTGACGACCGTCGCCGGCGCGCTGCTCGGCTCCGGGCTCCCGCCCGAGTGGGGTTTCGACTTCGCCGCACCGCTCGTCTTTCTCGCCCTGCTCGTCCCCACGCTGAAGGACCGCGCGTCCGGCGCGTCGTGTCTGGTCGGCGGCCTCGTCGCTACCGGCGTCGTCGTCGCGGGCGTCCCGTTCCACCTCGACATCATCGTCGCGGCCGTCGTCGGCGTCCTCGCCGGCCTCGGCGTCGAATCCCTCGGAGGCGATGCCTGAATGCCGACCGGCTACGACTCGGCGACCGTCTGGCTCGTCATCGCCCTCGCGGGCGTCCTCACGTTCGCCATCCGCGGGTCGTTCATCTACCTGTTCGGCCGCATCGACGACGTGCCGCCGGCGGTCGAGTCGGCGCTTGAGTACGTCCCCGCGGCCGTGTTCGCGGCGCTCGTCTTCCCCGCGCTCCTCGCGCCCACCGGCGACCTCGCGGTCTCCGTCGGCAACGAGAAACTCATCGCCGGCGCGCTGGCCGCGCTCGCCGCGTGGTACACCGAGCGCGTGCTCGCGACCATCCTCGTCGGCATGGGCGCGCTCTGGGTTCTCCGGTTCGTCGTCTGAGCGCCGCCAGCCCTGTTCGTTGACCCGTCGCCTCCCCCAAGATACTCGTCTCGTGGGCGACCACGACCCCACGCATGCCCTCCTCGCTCCCGCGTCTCTACTCACTCCCCCGCGACGACGAGGGTCGCGCCCTTCTCCCGACCGGGTTCGCCGCCGGCGTCGCCGCGTTCGTCGCCGGCACGCTCGCGGTCGCCGGCTGGCTCGCCCTCGCCACCGACGGCTCGTTTTCGACGCTCGACGCCGCGACCGAGATGACCGCCGGAAAACCCGTCCCGTCCGTGTTCGTCCCCGTCTGGACGTTCGGCGGCGCGATGGGCCTGCCCGTTCGACTCGTCGAGACGACCGGCTCCAGTCGCGCGGTCGTCCTCCGAAACCTCGTCGACGGGTTCGACGGCGCGGCCGACTCGTGGTACTGGCTTGGCGCACTGCCGCCCGCCTGCGTCTTCCTCGCGGGCATCGTCACAGCGCGCCTCGCGGCGTGGTCCCGACGCCCCGCAGAGGGATTCGTCACGGGGTCGTCGGTCGCGCTCGGCTTCGCCGCCGCAGTCGCCGTCGCCGCGCTCGTCGCTCGCGTCGGCCTCGGCGACGTGCCCCCGAACGCGGACGGGTTCGTCCGCATCGGTTCGACCGGGTTCCACCCGACCGACCTCGACGGGGACTCGGTCGGCCTCCCGCTTTGGGGGGCGTTCTCTGGACTGGTGTTCGGCGTCGTCTTCGGCGGCCTCGGCGGGGCGGTGGCGTCGCTCTCCCCGTTCCGATAGTCGGCGTCGGCCCCAGAAGATATTCACCGATCTGACAACGTGGAACGCCTATGTCCCGGCGACTCGTCGCATCGGTCTTCGCGCTCCTCGTCGCCGTCTCGCTCGTCGGCGCGCCGGTGACGATGGCCGACTGGTCGGAGCAGGTGTCTCTCTCGGCGTCGAAAATCGACGCGTCGCAGGTCCGAGACGAGACGCCCGTGCTTCGGTACGACGAACTCGACGCCGACGCACAGGATGCGGTTCGGCAGGCCATCGAATCGCCAGACGGCTCACACATCGTCTACGGCGACGAGGACTGGCCAGACCGCTTTTTCTACAGCGACTACACGGCCCCGGGACAGGGGTTGTACGCTGTCGTCTACGAGGGCGACTACTACCGGCTCTATACGTTCGCCGGCGGCGGATTCCCGGTGGTTTACTGGGTGTACGAACTTCCGTTCGTCGCCTACGGCCTCGCGCTCGGACGCGTCGGGGCGCGAACGTACCGCGGGGAGGGTTCGGTTCGACTCGCCGTCGGCGCGGCGGTCGTCGGTGCCGCGTTCCACCTCGTCGGGCCGGTCGTCGACTTCCCACTCGTCTCTCCGACGGCGTTCATCGGACTCGGCGTCGTCGCCGCCGCGGCGCTCGTCGGCGGACTCGCCGCTACTGGGGTTCGTAATCGGTCGAAAAATGCGTGAGTCGAGTGGGTGTCGACCGCGACCGGGTCGGACCGGGTGGTCGTTCCAGTCGTCGGCTCAGTCGTCGGCGGGTGCAGGCGAGTCGCCGCGGGAGACGCCCGTGCCGGGGCCGATGTCGATACCGAGTTCGTCGAGACGCTCGTCGGGGACGACGCCGTCGACCCACTGGCGGCGGGCGTAGTACTCCTCTTTCATCTCGTCGAGTTCGCACAGCTGACCCTCAGACGCGCCCTGTCCCGGCATCGCCTCGTCGCCCTCGACGAAGCGTCCCGGCAGCGAGTCGTCGGAGCCGTCGAAGCCGGCGAGGTTGTTGTAGTACCGCTCTAACGTGTAGATGCGGTCGCCGGTTTCGAGCAGTTCCTCTTCGGTCACGTCGCGGCCGGTCATGCCGTTGTACTGCAGGACGTACTCCTCGATGCCCTCCGCGAACGCGTTGAACTTGCAGATGTCGAACGAGTCCGAGATGGCGTGCATGTCCTGGAACAGCGCCACGAGCTCGCCCTTGCCGCGCCACTCGTGGGGGTCGTGCTTCTCCGGGATGCCGAGAATCTCGGCGGACGGCGTGTAGCCGCGGAGGTGGCACGCGCCGCGGTTCGAGGTGGCGTAGCCGATGCCCATGCCCTTCATGCAGCGCGGGTCGTACGCCGGGATGGTCTGGCCCTTGACGGCCAGCGAGTTGTCGTGGGCGTCGAAGCGCTCGGCGAGGCCGTTCGCGCCCTCCGCGAGGGCGTCTGCGAGGTCGCCGTCGCGGTTCGCGACCTCGGTGATGAGGTCGATCATGCGCTCGGTGTCGCCCCAGTCGAGCTGTTCGCTCAGCCCGTCGAGCTTGCCCTGCTCGGACATCTCCATCGCCATCGCCATCATGTTGCCCATCTCGATGGTGTCGACGCCCATGTCGTTACAGCGGTCGATCATGACGGCGATTTCGTCGCGCTCGGTGTGTCCGGAGTTCGGGCCCAGCGCGTAGGCGGACTCGTACTCGTAGGACTCGCCGCGGACGTTCAGCTCCTCGCCTTTGTGCATCACCGACACCTCGACTTCCTTCTTACAGGCAACCGGGCAGGAGTGACACGTCGGCTCGTCGACGAGGATGTTCTCGCGGACGTTCTCGCCGGAGACGCGTTCGGAGTCGATGTCTGCGCCCTCGGCGTCTCGCATCGCTGCGGTCGAGGTGTACTTCCCGTTTTTCGTCGGGAGGCCGTCGAGCTCTTCGCCCGCGTTCATCAGGACGTTCGTCCCGTACAGCGACAGGCCGCCCTCGTTGGGCGCGGTGACCTCGGACTCGCGGATGAGCTGCATCGCCTGCTGGTAGCCCTGTTTGAACGTGTCGGCGTCGGCGGGTTTCGGCATCCGCGTGCCGGACTTCACGACGATTGCCTTGAGGTTCTTCGAGCCCATGACCGCGCCCGTGCCGCCGCGGCCGGACGCGCGGTCGTCCTCGTTGACGATACAGCCGAACTTGACCTCGTTCTCGCCGCCGGGGCCGATGGCCATTATCGAGAGGTTCTTGCCGAGGCTCCCGTCGACTTCGGCTTCGAGTTCGGAGATGGTGTCGTGGACGCCCCAGCCCCAGATTTCACGGGCGTCGCGGAGCGTCACTTCGCCGTCTTCGACGATGGCGTAGCTCGGGTGTTCGGCCTTGCCCGTGAACAGCAGGCCGTCGAGGCCGGACCATTTGAGTCGTGCGCCGCTCCAGCCGCCGTGGTGCGAGTCGGTGACGGTCCCCGTGAGCGGGGATTTCGTCACGACCGCGATTCGACCGCTCATCACGGTCTGCGTGCCGGTGAGCGGGCCGGTCATGAACGCGAGGAGGTTGTCCGGCCCCAGCGGGTCCACGTCCGGTCCCTGGTCGAAGACGTATTTCACGCCGAGGCCGCGGGCCCCGATGTACTTCCGCGCGTCCTCGTCGTCGATTCCCTCGTACGCGATGTCGCCGGATGACAGGTCCACCCGAGCGACCCTGTCATGATAACCACCGAGTTCAGTCATTGTAATCCTCGTTGATTATATACGGCCGCTGTCGGGTTAGTGATTCCCACCTCAATGTAACTGTTCGAGGTTACCCCGTCGCGGACCGACGCGGAACCGTCAGGGGATTGCGGCAACCCGTGCGACTTATCCCGGTTGCGGGCCGGCAACCCGCAACGAGACGGTTCCGGTGGCATCGACGACGACGCTCGCGGGGCCGCGCGGCGGGCACGACCACCACGTTCCCGAGACCGCCGCCCCGGTTTCGAGGGTCGCCGACAGGGCGTGCGCTCCGGAGGCCGTCACGGGGACGAGTTCGCGGACTTCGCCGGGGTCGAGGGCGAGCACGCGGTCGAACGACTCGCCGCCGCTCGCGGCGTCGACCCGGAGCGAGACCCGGTGCGGTTCGTCGTCGCGGTTGGCGACCGTGAGCGTCGTGTTCGCCGGACCACAGCCCGTCGCTCCGCTCGACACGTCGATGTACTTCGTCGGCTCGTCGGGCACCGGCCACCCCGTCTCGACGCGTCGCTCATCGGTCTCGACGGCGACGCGGTAGTCTCCGCTTCGGTACGTCACCGGAATCGATAGCCTCGCCCCCGACGGGACCCGGTACGCCTGATCGACGAGCACCGTGTCCCCGAGGTCGATGCGGAGTCGAGCGGTCGTCTCGGGACCGGGGTTCTCCACGACGACGCCCGCGGGTGCGTACCACCGCGCGGAGCCGTCGCCGACGAGCGGGAGGTCGATCCTCGGCCCGTCGTCGGGGACTGCCGCCGCGAGCGAACACTCTCCTCGGGCGTCGCACGAGACGGTCCGCCAGAACTCCGCGCCATCCCGACCGAGGACGACCTCCAGCCCCTCGAACGCCGCGTCGACGACCCATCCCGACCGGGCCCGCAGGCCGGTGTCCGTCTCGACGAGCACCGCCGTTTCCCCGGTCGGGACGGCGACCGAGAGCGCCGTCCGTTCGCCGGGGAGCAGGTCGCGGTTCTCGAAGAACACGTCGCGGTCGCCGCGGACGCCGACGACGGTCGTGAACACCGGGTCCGGCGTCGGGTTCCAGAGCGTCAGCGACCGCTCCACGCGCGCGTCGGCCGTCGGCGTCTCGGTCGGTGCGTCGGTCCCCTCCTCGGGGGTCGGCGTCTCCGTCTCGCCCTCGGGCGTCCCGCACCCGGCGACCCCGGTGAGGCCGCCCGCGAGAAGCGAGAGCAGCGTGCGGCGCTCCATGGGCCACCTACGGGGGCGACGCATATGAACGTCTGTCGCTGCGGTGCCGCGTTCGACCGTCGTCGCCGCTGCCGGTCGCGGCTCCGACCTCCAAAACAGCTATTTCGTCGGGGGTCAGTCGTTTCCACGAACCAGATGGGACTCGACAGTTTTCTCGGCGCGATTGACGCCGCGAGTCGGTCGCTTTCGGTGGTCAATCGCTCGGCTCCCGACCCCGTCCAGCGGATGCTCGAAACCACGTTCGCCGACCAGCCGGTCGATGTCGACGAACTGTCGGACGACGCGCACGGCGACGACGTGGTCGTGCTCACCGAGCAGACGCCCGAGGGACAGGAGGCCGTCGCGACCTCGCCGCTGGAGGAGGTGATGAACACCGTCCTCCTCGTGAACTCGGACCTCTACAAGACGGGCCAGACGAAGCTCGACGAGTTCGAACTCCCGTCGGTGCTCACGCGGCTCGACGACGTGCCGTTTTCCCTCCGCGGCTATCCCGAGTCCGACAAGGAGAAACTGCTGCTTGTGGCGATTTCGCGATACATCGAGCGGCACGCGTGGCGCGCCCGCAACGGCCGGCTCCGGTCGTCGTTCCAGCGGCTCTCCCGCATCGAAGACGAGCGCGGGACGCGAGCGGTCTACCAGAAGGTCGCGTCGACCGACGTACAGACCCACATTTACGGGATTCCCGACTGGACCCCGCCGTCTAACTCCGACCTCCTGACCCACGGCGGCTACACCGAGGACTTCTACGACTCGTGGTTCGTCGTCTACACGCCGCCGGAGGGTGGGCCGGTCGGAGCGGTCGAGTCGGACGACGGGATCGACAAGGAGACTCCGAGCGACGGGCGAGATATCGACGGTGTGAGCCCGGGCCAACCCGTCGCTCTCCTCGCGCTCGAAACCGAACCGAAGCGCTGGGAGGGCTACTGGACGTTCCGCCCGTCGCTCGTCGCCGACATCGACCGCTACATCTCGCGGAACATGTGAGGGTCGGCGGCCGCCGCCGCCCGCCGCCGAAGCCAGACGAAGCCGCTTTACGCGCCCGTCCGATACGGGTATCCAATGAGTAAGCCGAGCCCCGAGGTCTACGAGCGGGGACGCGGGATGGACGCGCACAACAAGGTGATGCGCGACATCCGTTCGCGGAAGCAGAAGACCTACGACCCCCACGAGCCCACCCGGGTGTGGATAGACGAGGACAACACGCCCGACGGCGTCTACGACTCGCTGACGATTATTCTCAACACCGGCGGCTGCCGGTGGGCGCGCGCCGGCGGCTGTACCATGTGCGGCTACGTCGCCGAGTCCGTCGAAGGCGGCACCGTCGCCCACGAGGCGCTGATGGACCAGATCCAGGTCTGTCTCGACCACGAGGCCGAGGAGATGGACGACGGCGAGCAGGCCGGTCTCATCAAGATTTACACCTCCGGCTCGTTCCTCGACGAGCGCGAGGTGCCCGCCGAGACCCGCGACGCCATCGCCGAGACGTTCGCCGACCGCGAGCGCATGGTCGTCGAGTCGCTCCCGGACTTCGTCACGCGCGAGAAACTCGCCGACTTCACCGACCGCGGCCTCGAAACCGACGTGGCAATCGGCCTCGAAACCGCCACCGACCGCGTCCGCCACGACTGTGTGAACAAGTACTTCGACTTTGCCGACTTCGAAGACGCCTGCGAGGAAGCCGCCGCGGCCGGCGGCGGCGTCAAGGCGTACCTCCTGATGAAGCCGCCGTTCCTCTCGGAACCCGAGGCGCTCGACGACATGAAGTCCTCTATCCGCCGGTGTGCGGCGGTCGACAACTGCCACACCGTCTCGATGAACCCGACGAACGTCCAGCGCTACACGATGGTCGACGAACTGTTCTTCAACGGCGGCTACCGCCCGCCGTGGCTCTGGTCGGTCGCCGACGCGCTCCGCGAGACGGCCGACGTGGACGCCATCGTCGTCTCCGACCCCGTCGGCGGCGGCCAAGAGCGCGGCGCGCACAACTGCGGCGACTGCGACGAACTCGTGTTCAAGGCGGTCAAGGACTTCAACCTCCGGCAGGACCCGAGCGTCTTCGATCAGGTGTCCTGCGACTGCGAGGCGACGTGGGAGTTCGTCCTCGACAGCGAGACGAGCTACAACATGCCGCTGGTCAAGTAAGCCCGCGCACTCGCCGACTTCGCTTCGTCCACGACTCTCCGACCGTTCGTCCACTATCTCGCTTCGTTTTCACCGATTCGGCCGCGTTAGGGGGTGCTATCCGAAAGTAACAGGTTCCTAACCGTTGGATAGGATATTCGTATCAAAGAGGGTGTGAGTCGTTGTCATATTCGGTGGTTCGGACGTGTCCATCCGAGCCGCCCGCCATCATGACGAAACACACGTACAAGACCGTCTACTACGCGGATGGGTGGTTCGAGATTCGCGAAGAGGAGAACGCCGAGGCGTGGATCGCCACGGACGCTCCCTGCGCTCTCGCCCCATAGCACGCGGTACGCGGGTCGGAAACCTCGACACTCCAACATCGCTCATCGTGTACGCCGCTACGTTCGCCAACCGACCCCGTGCCGCCCGCCACCGCGGCGGACGGTCTTTTTATACCCTATCCCTCGAAGCCCGCCAGCACACCCCGACCGTCGGTGTTGCCGAGCTGCGGTAGCGACGCCCGCTCGGGGTGCGGCATCAGCACCGCGACGGACTCGCTGTCGCCGAGGACGCCCGCGACGTTGCCGAGCGAGCCGTTGGGGTTCGCCTCGTCGGTGACGTTGCCGTCCTCGTCGCAGTAGCGGAACAGAATCCGGTCGTCGGCTTCGAGCTCCTCGTAGCGCTCGGCGTCAAGTTCGAAGCGACCCTCGCCGTGGGCGATGGGGAGTTCGATGACCTCGCCTTCCTCGTACGCCGCGGTCCAGCGCGTGTCGGCGTTCTCGACGCGGAGGTAGACGTGTTCGCACTGGAAGCGGGCGCTCGCGTTCGTCGTGAACGCGCCGGGAGTGAGCCCGGACTCGCAGCCAATCTGCGCGCCGTTGCAGACGCCGAGGACGGGGACGCCGTCTTCGGCCGCCTCGCGGACCGACTTCATGATGGGCGAGCGGGCGGCCATCGCGCCGCCGCGCAGGTAGTCGCCGTACGAGAAGCCGCCGGGGAGGACGATGCCCGTCGTCTCCTCGGGGAGCGGGTCTTCGTGCCAGACGCGCTCTGCCTCGAAGCCGAGGTCGGAGAGTGCGCGCACGGCGTCGCGGTCGCAGTTCGAGCCGCCGAACTGCACGACTGCGATCATCTCAGGCCTCGGCGACCGCGACCTCGTAGTCGTGGATGGTCGGGTTCGCCAGCAAGCGTTCTGCCATCTCGTCGGCGCGGGCCTCGGCCTCGTCGGCGTCGGCCGCGTCGAGGTCGACTTCGTACCGTTCGGTAAAGCGCAACGCGTCGAGTTCGAACCCGAGTCGTTCCAGCGCGCGCTTCGTGGTCTCCGCCTCGGGGTCGAGCACGCCACGCTTGAGGCGCACCGTCACCGTCGCGGTGTAGGTGGTCATCAGGTGGCGATGCGTGGTGATGTGCAAAAACGGTTTTGGGTCGTGTTTGATATACACGAATGTGTGTACTGTTTTCCGAACCGGCGACGACACCGGCAGAGACCACGCTACGTCGTGGACGCGACAGTTCTCACTAGCTGACGGCGCGCCGCGGACGCGTCTCAACAACTCTTTTGATTACACGCCTCAACCATTTATTATTTTATATAATTATATAAAAGATAATTACATATATGATATATGATAATGATTTTTATGCCCCCGATGGAGACGCTATCCCACGCATGGCAATCGAGTTCGCACAGAGTCCGCTCTTGACGTTCGTCGTCGGACTCGCGTTGGTCGTGTTGTTACTGGTCGTGTTAGACCTCCCTGCGTTCGTCGGGTTGGCGATAGCCGCGTTCGCAGTCGGCCTCGTCAACGCGGCGTTCGTCCCCGACTTCGCGCTCGCCGACGCGGCGACGCGGACGGCCACGGCGTTCGGCAACGGGATGGCCGGCATCGGGATTCCCATCCTGATGGCCGCCATCATCGGGAAGTCGATGCTCGAAAGCGGCTCCGCCCAGCGCATCGTCCGCTCCTTCCAGTCGCTCGTCGGGAGAGAAAACAGCGACATCGCGCTGTGGGGAAGCAGTACGGTGCTCGCCATCCCCGTGTTCTTCGACAGCGTGTTCTACCTCATGGCTCCCCTCGCGCGGTCGATGCGGGCGCGGATGGGCGACAACTACGCGCTCTACCTCGTCGTCGTTGGGGCCGGCGCGGCGACGGCTCACGTGTTCATCCCGCCGACGCCCGGCCCGCTCGCGGTCGCCAGCGAAATCGGGGCCGACATCGGCACCACGATGCTCATCGGCGTCACCGTCGCCGTCCCATCGGCCACTATGGGCGGCCTCGTCTACGGCCGCTGGATTAACCGCCATCTCGACATCCCCCTCCGCGACGCGATGGGGACGACCACGGAGGAACTACAGGAGCGCGCCCAGCGTGACGTGTCGTCCCTGCCGAACTTCCTCGAAGCCACCGCGCCCATCGTCATCGCCGTGGCACTCGTCGGCTCGCTCACCGTCGTCAACGCCCTCGAAGGCGTGACGGTGGCCGAACCGTTCCAGCCGCTCGTCTCGTTCATCGTGGACAACCGACCGTTCGTCGCGTTCATCGGCGACAAGAACGTCGCGCTGACCGTCGCCGCGCTCGCCGCGGCTTACACGTACTACCGCTGGTCCGACCTCTCGCGGTCCGACTGGGAGGACGAACTCACCGAGGCGCTGAAAAGCGGCGGCAACATCGCGGCTATCACCGCGATGGGCGGCGCGTTCGGCGCGCTCCTCGCAGCCTCCGGAATCGGGTCGTACCTCGCCAACGGACTCGAAGGCTTCGGCATTCCGCTTCTCGTGACGGCGTGGCTCATCGCCGCCATCGTCCGCATCGCGCAGGGCTCTGCGACCGCGGCGATGCTCACGGCCGCCGGCATCATGGCCCCGCTCACCGGTCAGCTTCCGGTCCACACCGCGTATCTGGTGATGGTCATCGGCGCGGGCGGCAACATCTGCTCGTGGTACAACGACTCCGGCTTCTGGCTCGTCAAGGAAATCGGCGGCCTCACGCAGATGGAGACGCTGAAGACGTGGACCGCGCTGACGACGATTATCTCCGTGACCGGTCTCGTCGTCGTCCTCGTCGTCTCGTCGATACTGCCGCTGGTGTAGGCGGCCTCGCGTTCACGTCGGCTTTTCCTTTTCGCGGGTGATTCACGGTCGTTCCCGAGGGATTCGCTTGCGGAGAACGACAGCGGTTTACCGTTCGCCGACGCAGGACGGTGTATGTTCAGCTTCGAACAGCTGGAGGTGACGGTATGACTCGCGAACTCACCGAAATCACGGTCATCGGAGGAGACAAGACCGGACTCATCGCGAACGTGACCACCCTGCTGTTCGAGCGCGGAATCAACGTCGAGGACTTAGACCAGGCGGTCCGCGAGGGAATCTTCCGGATGACCCTCCACGCCGACACCTCGGAGATGACCTGCTCCCGCGACGAGCTTCGGGCGGCGCTGTCCGACCTCGGCGACGACCTCGGCGTCGACGTGCAGGTCCGGTTCCCCTCGGACCGCGAGACCCGCGAAATCGCCGTCCTCGTCACGAAGGAGTCCCACTGTCTCGAAGCGCTGTTCGAGGCGTGGGCCAACGACGACCTCGGCGCGGAGATTTCGGTCGTCATCGGCAACCACGACACGCTCGAACCGCTGGCGAGCCACTACGACGTCCCCTTCCACGACATCGGCGACCAGAAGGGCACCGCCAACGAAGAGCGCCTGCTCGACCTCCTCGAACAGTACGACGTGGACCTCATCGTCCTCGCGCGCTACATGCGCATCCTCGGCCCGAACGTCGTCTTCCGCTACGAGGACCGCATCATCAACATCCACCCGTCGCTGCTCCCGGCGTTCCCCGGCGCGGCCGCCTACCGGCAGGCGAAAGAAGAGGGCGTCCGCATCGGGGGCGTCACCGCCCACTACGTGACGACCGACCTCGACCAAGGGCCGATCATCACCCAGCGCGCCTTCGACGTGCCCGACGACGCCACCATCGACGACATCAAAGAGCGCGGCCAGCCGCTGGAGGCCGACGCGCTCCTCGAAGCCGTGAAGCTTCACCTCAACAACGACGTGTCGGTCCACCGCGGCCGCACTAGCCTCCGCGAGAGCGCCGACCCCGAGCGCTACCAACTCGGCCTCACCCGCGAGGCGCAGGCGTCGAACCCCGACCGCCCGGTCGACGGCATCATCGACGCCCTCGGCGAGCGCGAGGCGCTCGCGCCCGAACCGTCCGAGGACTGAGGTCACCGGGTCCGGCGCGGACCGCCGGACCGGCAACCTGTCGGACTAACGCTTTTCTCGGTTCTCCGCCCAGTCGGATCCATGACAGACTCTGAGCGGCAGGCCGGTTCCCCGACCCCCGACCTCGACGGCCAGCCGAACGGTCCCGGTGCCGCCCGTGCACTCGGCGAGTTCGCGCTCCGCGTGGAGGACCTTCCGACGATGCGGGCGTTCTACCGCGACATCGTCGGTCTCGGTGCCCCCGTCGGCGACTTCGACACCGCGACGTTCTTCAGTCTCGGCGAGAGTCACGCCGGCCACGAGGCCGTCTTCGCCCTCTTCGACCGAACGGACGACGCGGAGTACGAGGGCATCGACCAGACGTTCACGACGCTGGACCACCTCGCGTTCAGCATCTCGCCCGCCGACTTCGACGCCGAAGTCGCCCGCCTCCGCGACCACGGCCTCGACCTCGACTTCGCGTATCACGAGTGGGTCGAGTGGCGGTCGCTCTACTTCGCAGACCCGGAGGGCAACCGCGTCGAATTGGTCTGTTACGACTCCGACGGTGCGGCGAAAAACGAGCGAATCGAGCCGTGAGCGTGCTACGGGAGCGAGGTCACTGCGGAGTTCACCGTAACTGCCCTCGAATCTCGCCGGAGGGAGTTCCGAGGGTGTGGACGTTGACGTACGCCTCGCCGCGCTGGACGGCGTCGTACACGTCGGCTATCGACTCCCATCCACAGCCATTGTCCGCGTCCGGTTCGGTCACCGTCGCTTCCGCGAGGACGCCGTCCGGCGAGACGGGACCGCCCTCGAAGAGCGTCACCCCAACCGGCCCGTTGACGCCGTCGGGCGCGCAGTGGATGTGTGCCGCCACCACGTCGTCAACGTTGGCGACGAGCAGGGTGTAGTCGAACTCGGTTCGGTCGTCGTCGAACGCGACGGTCGCCTGTCCCTGCGCGTTCGTCTCGACCGGCGGCACTTCTTCGTCACCGCTGAGGTGCGCTCGGAACTGTCGCGCTCCGGTAGCCGAGGCGATTCGCATGACGAACCCGGTGTCGCCGAACGGAACACCGGTCTGGTTGCCGAGGACGTAGAGGTCGCCACCGGCGTCTTGGCCGAAGCCGAGGACCGCAAACCCGAGCGCGTCCAACCCGGCGAGCCGGAACTCCCGAATCCGGTCGTTCCGTTCGAGATAGAAGAGGCGGCCGCCTCCCGAGGCGGGATGGAAGTAGTCGCCGAAGATGTAGCGGCCCCGAAGCGCCGGGAGTTCGTCGCCACGGGAGACGAACCCGCCGACGACGGCGATTCCCTCGTCGTGGTCGTACGCGGCAACCGGGTCGATAACGTCCGCCGGCGCGTCCCCTGACTCGCACTCGAAGACGAACCCGGGCTCGGCCCCGTTCGGGTCGAAACAGAGCGGTCCCTCCTTTTCGCGCCAGCCGTAGTTCCCGCCTGCGACGACGATATCGACCTCCTCGACGTCGTTTTGTCCCACGTCGGCGGCGTACAACTCGCCCGTCCGCGCGTCGAAGGAGAACCGGAATGGGTTCCGGAAGCCGTACGCGTAGATTTCGTCGACGAACCCGTCGCGGTCGACGAACGGGTTGTCCGCCGGAACGCCGTACTCGCCGTTGGCGGCGTCGGTGCCACGGGGGTCGATTCGGAGAATTGTCCCGAGGACGTTCCCCGGGTCCTGTCCGTTCCCGCCGGGGACGTGTCCGACCCCTTGGTCGTCCGCTGCGCCACCGTCTCCGAGTGAGATGTACAACTTCTCGTCGGGACCGAAGTTCAGGCATCCGGCGTTGTGATTGAACTGCGGTTCGTCGACGCGGAGCACTTCACGGGCGGTCGTCGGGTCGACGACGGCGTCAGGGTTGCAGGGTTCGGGAACCTGCCACTCGCGAACGACGCTCTGGTGGTTCGGTGACTCGCCCGCCGGCATCGTCGAGAAGTCCGCGCTCCCGCCCACCGGTTCCGACGTGTACGTGTACAGGAGGCCGTTCGTGGCGTACTCCGGGTGGAACGCGACGCCGAGGAGACCGCGTTCGTCGAACGTCCCCGGGCCGCCGACCCCGAGCGAGACGAGCAGCTCGCTCAGGTCTGCGAAGACGGACTTCTCTCCCGTCTCGGTGTCCACCGACCAGAGGATACCGGTCTGGTCGGTGAGGACGAGTCGGTTGGCGAGGCCGTCGCACCCCGGAACCGCAGTCCCCCAGTTCGGTGCCGTGAGCCCGGATGCCACCATTTCGAGGCGCACGGTCTGCGGCCCCGCCTCGATGGGCTCCGGAATCGGATCTTCGAGTCGTGTCGGCTGGGTCGCCCCGACCGTCCCGACACCAGTGACCAGTGCTCCCCCCACCCCGAGTAAAGCGAGAAACCGTCGTCTCGCCACGTCTAGTGACTTCATGCCTACTGGACGGAGACTGGCCGCTTGCTTTGTTACTTGCTAACACTCGACAAAAATAGTCCGTTAATGCGAAAAAAGCCGCCGTTCGGCCGGTTATAAGTCCCGAACGCGAGCCACGGCGTCTTCGATGGCCGGCGCGTCGAACCAGTCGTGGTCGACGTAGGCGTTGGTGCCGGCGCAGTAGAGGTCCGACAGCGCCTCGACGATGTCGGCGGGCAGGTGGTCGGGCTCGACCGCGCAGTTCTCGCGCCAGTTCGGCTCGCCCGTCTCGATGGCCTCGGCCTTCGCGTCTTTCACGGCCTCGACCCACTCGGGCTGGACGCGCTTGTAGTACTGGCGGACGACCTCTTTCGAGACCTGCTGGCCGCCGTAGGAAAACCGGTTCTCGTCGAAGGTGCCGACCACGTCGCCGACTTTGACGGTGCCGTCGTGGTAGAGACACTCGATTTTGCCGTCCTCGTGGTCGAAGCCGGCCGTCTCGGCGCGCTCGGTCAGCACGTGGTTCACGGCGAGCGCGAGCTCTTCGAGGCGGTCGAGGTCGACTGTCCCGGCGATGTCGTCGGCCTCCTCGCGGGAGAGATAGCGGTCCTGTTCTTCGTACTTCGTGGAGAACTCCACGACCGGCTCGGGGAGGGAGACGGCCTCGTCGGGCCACTCGTCGGCGTCAAGACCGTAGTCGGCGGGCTCGCCGCGCCGCCGGAGGCTCGACCCCACCGGGACGGTGTTGCGGAAGACGATTTCCAGCGGGATGAGGTAGTTGTCGCCGGCGGCCTCGTGGTATGCGTCGTAGTCGTACGCGCCGTCCTCGTGGGGGAGGTCGGGCACCTGCGTGAGTTCGATGGCCATCTCCGTCGGCGGCGACTCGCACTCGCCGAGTTCCTTGACCTCGCCGTCTTCGACGACCCCGAGGTAGTGGGTCGGGACGTGGTTCACGTCGAGCAGTTCGAAGTTGTACGCGCCCATGAGACAGAGACTCGCGCCCTTGTTCGGGACGTGGTCGGGCATCTCGCCCCAGTCGAACACGGAGTAGCGGTCCGAGAAGACGAAGCGGCCCCGCCCGAGGTCGGTCGCCGTCGGCTCCTCCTCGACGCGGAAGTCCTTCACGCTGGTCATGGTCGTCCTCTGGACTCATCCCACTAAGAACCTTCCACTTCCGTGCGTATCTCGGTCGGCGACGAGTCGAATTTATGCACGAACGCGCGCACCGGGCGAATCGTATCGCTTTTTCGCGGCTGTACCCTCCGTTCGGCTATGGACGCTGCCCTCGAATCAGACGCCGCGTGGGTCGCCCGGCGACTCTGCGAGGCCGACACGGCCGTCGCCTTCACCGGCGCGGGGATGAGCACGGCCTCGGGCATCCCCGACTTCCGCGGCGACGACGGCATCTGGGAGACCGAGTTCGACCCGGCGTCGTTCCACCGCGACCGCTTCGTCAACGACCCCGCGGGCTTCTGGCGCGACCGCGTCCGCCTCCAAGAGCGCATGTTTCCCGACGGCGTCGAGCCGAACCCCGGTCACGACGCGCTTTCGGCCCTCGAATCGCGTGGTGTCCTCGACGCGGTCGTGACGCAGAACACCGACGGCCTCCACCGCGAGGCCGGTTCGGACCGCGTCGTCGAACTGCACGGCAACGCTGCGGAGGTCGTCTGCGAGGACTGCGGCGCGCGAACCGACGCCGGCCCCGCGTTCGAGACGGTCCGCGCCGGCGACGCGCCGCCGACGTGCGACGACTGCGGCGGCCTGCTCAAGCCCGGCGTCGTCCTGTTCGGCGAGCGCCTCCCCCGCGTCGCCTACAGCGAGGCCAACCGCCTCGCCGGCGACGCCGATGTGTTCCTGTCGCTCGGATCGTCGCTGACGGTCCACCCCGCGGCTGGCCTCGCCGGCCGGGCCGCCGAGGGCGGCTCGCTAGTCGTCGTCAACTTCGACGCAACGCAGTACGACGACCGCGCCGACCGGGTCGTCCGCGGGGACCTCGCGGCGTTCCTCCCCGAAGTCGAAAAACGAGTCAAACGAGTCTGAACGCGACCGCGTTGCCGCCCCGTCAGGAGTCGAACGGCTCGTCGTCGCGGTGGTTGTCGACGTTCTCCGTCTCGGCCGCTTCCTGTTCTCTCATCTCGTCTTCGGCGTCCGGTTCCTCGGCCTCGTCTGGCCGCTCGGCGTCGATCTCCTCGGACTCCTCTGGCGACGACGCGCCGGCGTCGCCGCCGCCGTCAACCGTGACGCCGTGGCCGTCGTCGTCTTCGACGCTCGGTTCGCGGTCGGTCACGTCCGCTTCGGTGTCGTCGGACATCGGGCCACTAGTTCACGTCGCCCGCGGCAAATAGGTGGTGGCCGAGTGCACGAGCGCCCGGTTACACTCACCAATCAATTGATGCTCTCTCCCCGTCATGTCGGTGCATGACTCGGTCTCCCTCGCCGGGGGCGTCGGCGGGGACGGCACCGTCCGTTCTCTTCGTCGCACCCGACCGCACACGGGCGGACGCCGTCGCGGCCGCGCTCGACCGCCACGACGTGTCCGTCACCGTCGAGTTCGACCTCGGTGCCGCGCTCGCCCGCATCGACGACCGGACGGTCGACTGCCTCTTGGTCCCGCGGCAGTTCGGCCAGCACACCGCCACCGACGTCGTCGCGCTCGTCCGCGACCACCACCCCGACGTCCCGGTCGTCCTCCTCGGCCCCAGCGGGACCGACGACGGCGGCACCGATCCGTTCGCCGCCGACCCGACCGTCCACCGCGTTTCCGATGATGTCGATGCTATCTCCTACGACCGCCTCGCGGACCGCGTCCGGGCGGCGGTCGCCCGCTACCGTAGTTCGCAGGCCCAGCGCACCGAGCGCGACATCGTCTCTCGGCTCGAACGCCGGATTCAGCGCACCGAGCGGAAGATAACGTCGCTCCACGGCGTCGCCATGCGACTCGCGTCGGCCTCCGACGCCGACGACATCTACGAGGAGACCGTCGAGGCGGCGGAGCGCATCCTGAACCTCGACATCTGTTTCGCCTTCGAGGCCGAGGCGGACCGGTTCGTCCCCCGGGCGCAGTCGTCGACGCCGACCGACCGCGAACTCCGACCGGTCCCGAAGGACGCGGGCGCGATGGGCGAGACGTTCCGCACCGGCGAGTCCCACCGCGCGGTCGACATGGAACTCCACGCGTTCGGCCGCCCCGAGTTCGGCGACTACCGCTCCGGGCTCAGCGTCGCCATCGGCTCGTTCGGCGTGTTTCAGGCGGTCTCCGAGCAGACCGGCGCGTTCGACGAAATCGACCTCGAACTCGCAGAACTGCTCGTCGCCCACACGAACGCGGCGCTCCAGCGGCTCAGCTTCGAGCGCCGGCTTCGGGTCGAACGCGACCAGTACGCCGCCCTGTTCGAGAACAGCGCCGACTGCATCATCGACTCGGAGTTCGTCGACGGCGAGTCCGTCATCCGCGCGGTCAACCCGGCGTTCGAGGCCACGTTCGGCTACGACGAACCCGAGGTCGTCGGCCGCGCCATCGACGACGTGGTCGCGCCGGACGACCGTCTCGACGAGGCCGCAAAGCTCACGGAGATGGTCCGCGCCGGCGATTTCGTCCAGACGGAGGTGCGCAGGCGAACCGCCGACGGCGAGAAGGACTTCCTCCTCCGGTCGGTTCCGGTCGGCGAGAACACCATATACGCGGTCTACACGGACATCACGGCGCGCCGAGACGTCGAACGCGAGGTCGAAGCCCAGAACCGTCGGCTCGACGAGTTCACGAGCGTCGTCTCCCACGACCTCCGCAACCCGCTTTCGGTCGCCACGGGACACCTCGACCTCGCCCGGGAAGCGGTCGACAACGACCACCTCGCGGCGGTGGCGCGGGCGCACGACCGGATGAACGCACTGACCGAGGAACTGCTCGTCCTCGCACGGCAGGGAACCGACGCGTTCGCCACGACGCCCGTCTCCCTCGCCGAAACCGCAGAGCGGTGCTGGGAGAACGTCGAAACAGGGGACGCGACGCTCGTCGTCGCGTCCGACCGGACCGTCGTCGCCGACTCGGGCCGGCTCCACCAACTGTTCGAGAACCTGATGCGGAACTCTGTAGAACACGGTTCCACAGACAACCGGACTGTGTCCGGTGACGCCGTCGAGCACGGCTCACCGTGTGACTCGGGGTCCGACGACAGCGGGCAGGACCGCGTCACCGTCACCGTCGGCGCGCTCGACGACGGCTTCTACGTCGAAGACGACGGCGCGGGCGTTCCGCCCGAACTCCGCTCGCGTATCTTCGACAGCGGCTTTTCGACCGGCACCGCCGGCATCGGCTTCGGACTGACCATCGTCTCGAACGTCGCCGACGCCCACGGCTGGACGGTCTCGGTCGGAGAGAGCGACGCCGGCGGCGCTCGTTTCGAGTTCACCGGCGTCGAAACCGAGTCCTGAAGCCGGGTCGAAGGGGTGTGGAGGTGTTCAGGCGAACTCCTCGTGGAGGTACGCGCCGAGGTAGCCGCCGAGCGCGCCAAGGCCGACGGTGTAGACGAGGAGCAAGGCGAGGCCGAACAGCGCGACGATGGCGATGCCGAGGATGCCGAGACCGAACCCGCGCGGGCCGACGCCGATGGCGAAGATGCTGAAGAAGCCGAAGACGACGATACCGAGAACGACGCCGACGAGGCTGACGAACAGTCCGGAGACCGCACCGGACTTCACGCCGAGTTCGCGGTCGCTCCCGGTTAGGTAGCCGGCGACCGCGCCGCCGAGGACGGTTGACCCCGGGAGCGGCGAGAGGACAACGCTGGCGACCGCGCCGACGAGCGCCGAAAACAGCAGGCTCTCGCGGTCGTCGCCGAGGGAGGATTCGGTCTCCGAAGACGGGGAATGTTCCATGCCCGACACAACACGGCGGGAGGGCCTAATGCTTTCTCCGCCGCGGCGTCCCGCGGTCGGTGTTCCGGTACCGCCCCGTTTTTAGGACCGTGGCGCGTTTCAAACGAGCATGACCGGTGCCGCCCACGACGACTTCGGGTTCGACCACGTCCCGGAGACAGACCAGTCGTTCGAGAACGCCTTGGCGAAGGCGCGAGCGGGCGAGCGCCTCACGGTCGACGACGGCGTCGAACTCATCACGACGGGCACCGACCGCGAGGGAATCGACCCCGAACGCAAGGAACTCGTGCTCGAAGCCGCCGACCGGCGGCGCGCCGAGATGGTCGGCGACGACGTGACGTTCGTCGCCAACCTCAACAACAACGTGACGACGGCCTGCAACACCGGCTGTCTGTTCTGCAACTTCAAGAACACCGCCCACCTGTTCGAGACCGATTCGGACGCCGATCACGGCGGCTTCACGAAGACGCCCGCCGAGTCCCGCGACATCGTCGCCGACGCGGTCGAGATGGGCATCTACGAGGTCACGTCCGTCTCCGGCCTCCACCCCGCGCTCGTGCTCGACGAGGAACACCGCGAGATTCTCGAATCTTACGACAATCCCGCCGCCGAGGTGAACTACAAGCCGCCCGAGGCGTACGACACCGACCCCGCGAGCTACGCCGAACAGCTCTCGGCGATGTCGGTCGACGGCGCGCACGTCCACTCGATGACGCCCGAGGAGGCCTACCACGCCAAGCGCGGCACCGACTGGAGCTACGAGGAGGTCTACCGCCGCCTCGCCGACGCGGGTCTCGACAGCGCGCCCGGCACCGCCGCCGAGATTCTCGTCCCGGAGGTGCGCGAGGTCATCTGCCCCGGGAAAATCGGCACCGACGAGTGGGTCGCCGGGATGGAGGGCGCGATGGAAGCCGGCCTCGACGTGACGGCGACCATCATGTACGGCCACGTCGAGACCGAGAAACACCGCGTGCTCCACCTCGACGTGATTCGGGACCTCCAGGACCGTTACGGCGGCATCACCGAGTTCGTCCCGCTGTCGTTCATCCACCAGAACACGCCGCTGTACGACCGCGGCCTCGTGACCGGCGGCGCGTCCGACGACGAGGACGAACTGATGGTCGCCGTCGCGCGACTCTATCTCGACAACGTCGACCACATCCAGTCGTCGTGGGTGAAGTTCGGGAACGCGAAGGCGCTGAAGCTCCTCAACTGCGGCGCGGACGACCTCATGGGCACGATTCTCTCCGAGGAGATAACGAAGCGTGCCGGCGGCGGCTTCGGCGAGTTCCGCTCGTTCGACGACTACGTCGACATGATAACCGCCATCGGTCGCCGGCCGGTCGAGCGCTCGACGGACTACCGGACCCGCCGGCCCATCGACCCCGACGACGGCCCGCACGGCCCGATGCTCGGCCCCCGCGCGGACGGGACGCCCCTGCTCG
>NZ_JAMYJY010000067.1:0-21698 GCF_024136985.1 Haloferax sp. AB510 | reverse complement strand
GGCCGAACTCGCCGTGACGACGACCGTGTCGCCGTCGAGTCCGAGGTCCATGTCCGGTGCGACGACCGCCGCGAGCAAAAGCGTGGGCCTCGCGGCACGACGTGGGGTGAACCGGAGGCGTCGGACGCGACGCGGTTCCAGCGCGGGTGCGCGGTCAGACTCCGTCGGCGTGCCGGCGGACCCGGACGCGCCCGTCGCTCGTGACGCCGACGAAGAGTTGTTCTTTGATTTCTCGCCCTTCCACCGCGTCGCCGGCCGCGTCGGAGACGATCTTCATCAGGTCCGGCGCGGTCTGGTTCACCTTCACGCCCGCCTCGTCGCAGGCGTCGTACACCTGCTTGGGCACGTCGTAGAGGTCGCTTCCGGCGGGGACCTCGACGCGGACCGGCGCGGTGAGCGCGTCGACGAACGTCACCGTCTCGCGGGCCTTCTCGACGTTGGCGCGGGCGCTGGCTTCGATGCTGGAGACGTTCGCCCGCGAGGTGCCGAGGGAGTCGGCGATAGTCGACTGGCGGATGTCCCGCTCGCGCAGCGCGAGCACCTCCGCTTGCCTCCGGGTGAGGACGCTCGTCTCCGGGTCGAACCCGGCTCTATCGAGGAGTTCGTCTACGTCGGGGACCGTCTCGTCGTCGCGTCGGGCGTCGCTCATACCACGGGGTAGGTCTCGGGGGTGAAAAAAGATACAGCAGGCTGACTGTCCACGGGACGCCGCCGACGAGTCGGCGTTATTCGCCCCAGAAGTTGTCTCGGCTCCCGAGCGCCTCGGGGCGCTTCGGGCCGTCGCGACCGCTCTGCTTCTTCTCGGAGTCGGCTCCGGTCTTCTCGCCCGCGTCCGACTCGACGTCTTCGGCTTCGGGGTCCAGCGGCAGGCGCTCGACGATTTTCTTCGCGCGGGCGTGGCTCCCCTTCACCCGGTCGATGCGGACGATGGCGCGCGCGTCCGGCAGGAGCCCGTCCACGAAGACGATGAAGCCGTCTTCGGTCCGGCCGACTCCGGCACCGCTCTCGTGGATGTCCTCGACGGTGACGATGACCTCCTCGCCCGGCTTGACGGGCTGCTGTTTGAGCTCGTAGATGGGGCGCTCGTAGTGGTCGCACCACTCCGCGCCGCCGCGGTCGCCGTAGTACTGGCACCCCATGCCCGCGATTCGTTCTGAGAAGCTCGGGCAGTCGTCCGCGAGTGGACAGTCGGACATGCGGGGAGGTACACTAGGGGCACTCTAAACGCTTGCGGGTAGCCCGTCCGCCGCCGAAACGCTTTCCGTCGCTCGCTCGAACCCCGCGGTATGGCAGAACGCGTCCCCGAGTTCGCACTCCTCATCGGCGTCTTCCTCGGCCTGTCGGCGACCGTCTCCGCGGCGGTTCTCTCGGGGACGCTGTTTCGCCCGCTCCTCTTCGGTGCCGTCGTCTGTTACCCCTTCGCCGCCTTCGGCGTCCTCCGGTCGGCCGACCCCTCGGAGGCGCTCCCGCCGCGGGTCGTCCTCGGCCTCGGCGCGGCAATCGGCCTGCTGACCGCGGCGACCGCCGTCCTCGAACGCGCGACGGTCGAACCACTCGACGGCGTGTTCGCCGCGGTGGTGGTCTCACTTCCGCCTGTCGCCTACGCGGTCCGGTTCGGCGCGGACGTGAACCCGCTTTCCCCAGTCCAGTCACTCGTCTGCTGTGCGGTCATCGGCGCGGCGTTCCTCGCGCTCGCGCCCCGACTCGGAACGGTGAGCGCGCTCCTCGGGTTCGTCCTCGGACTGTCGGGGGCGCTCTACGCCGACGCCCGCGGGTTCCGGCCGACACATCGCCAACAGCGCGCCGGTATCGCCGCGGGCGTGCTCGTCGGCGTATCGGTCGCGGTCATCGGCATCGCGATGCAGCTTCCGCTCGGTCCGACGACGGCCGCGGCCGTGGCGCTCGCGCTCACGCCGAGTCTGTTCGTCGCGCTCACGAGAAACCGGGCGCGGCGGAACCACCGCTTTCAGTCGTGATGGCGGCGTGAAAATCTGGACCGAAAAGAACGGAGACACTCAGGCCAGCGGCGTCCGCTCGACGACCGTCCCGTCGTAGGTCGGGTACTGCTCGACGATTTCGCCGTCGTCAACGTCACCGTCTTCGATCATCTCTTCGAGGAGCCACCACGCGACCTCGACATGGTTCGACTTGATGCTGTAGAACTCGTCGGGGACGCCGAGTTCGATGAAGCGCTCGGCGGGCGTGTAGGTCTTGCCGTAGACGAGCGTGCCGTCGTCCGTCACCTCGTCGAACGGGCGGCGGAGGTTGCGGGCCATGCGCTTCAGGCGGTTTCGGTGCTGGGCGGCGTCCTTGAACACGGAGGTACAGAAGTAGACGCGCTCGTGGTCGCCCATCTCGTCGAGGATGGCCTCCTTCGAGCCGTCGACCGCCGACATGTGGCCGTCCTGCAGTTCGTAGCCCTTCTCCTGCATCCGGCGGTAGTTGCCGTCGGACATCTCGAACTCGTTGATGTTGCAGAACTCCGCGGCCCCCTCGTCGAGGAAGTCGAGGAACTCCCGTTCCGCGCGGATGCCCGGGATCTCGAACGCCGGGGTGAGTCCCTCCTCGCGGGCGATGTAAAGGATGTCCTCCCACTCGGTGCCGTGCATGTCGCCCCAGAGTTCGAGCGGCGGGTGGAAGCGAATCTCGTCGAGGCCGGCCTCGGCGAGGCGGCGCATGTTCTCGCGCCCGCCCGTGATACCCGTGTAGAGGTGGATGTGATGGTCCTCGCCGAACTCGTCTTTGAGAAGCGAGATGTAGCGGCAGGTCTTGTCGAGCGCTTCCTGCGGTTCGCCGCCGGTGATAGACGAGCCGAGTGCGTCCATGCGTTTCGCCTCCTCGATGACGTCCGCGTCGGACTCGACCTTTCGCTCGTTGGCGTACACGTCGGTGACGTTCTTGCGATTCTCGCCGAGCGGGCAGTAGAAACAATCGCGCTGGTCGCAGTACCCGTAGACGAACAGCACCATCTTCCCGCCCATGGCGCACTGTTCGCATCCCTTCGAGATCATTCGATTACGGAACCGTACTTGGCGCATCGTCAAAAGGCGTCCGACTTTGTCCGGGGACCTTCCGCTCGCCGGTACGGTTATTGTTGTATATGACTGACAATATACCATGTCTATCGGTCCCGTCGTCCACGCTGAAGGTCCGGTCCGGGTCCTTCTCGTCGACGACGACCCCGAAACCGTCGCAGATACGGTTCCGGCGCTCGAGGCGTGCGACCGTCTCGAGATCTCGGCGGTCGACGACCCGGCCGCGGCGCTCGAGGCGCACGCCGAGTCGCCGTTCGACTGTATCGTCACCGAGTTCGAGTTCGACGGCACGGCCGGTCTCGACACGCTGCTCCACGTCCGCGAGTCGCCGAACCCGCCGCCGGTGATTCTGTTCACGCGGCTCGATTCGGAGGACGTTGTCCGCGAAGCGTTCGCCGCCGGCGTCGCCGACGTGGTCGACAAGCGGCCGACCGACGTGCAACTCGCGGTGCTCGCCCACCGCATCTCGAACGCGGTCGTCGCGGCTCGGCAGTCGACCGAACTCAGCGAGCTGTACGCCTGGCTCCAGGTCATCGCCGAGCAGTCGCTCGTCGGCCTGTACGTGATACGCGACGGCCGAATCGAGTTCGTCAACGAGTACCTCTCGAACCTGCTCGGCTACGACATCGATGAGATAGTCGGTCGGCCCATCACGGACTTCATCGTCGAGGAAGACCGCGCCATCGTCGATGAGAGCCTGAAGAGCCGGGAGCACGGGAGCGTCGAATCGATGTCGTACACCGTCCGCGTCAGCAACCACGCCGACGAGCTGACCACGCTGGAAATCACCGGCCAGCGGACGACGGTCGACGGCGAGCCGGTCGTCGTCGGCACCGCGATGGACGTCACGGCCCGACTGGAGTCCGAACGGCTCCTCCGGCGCTCCGAGCGCCTCACCAGGCAGATAATCTCGTCGCTTCCGGACATGGTGTTCATCTCGGAGCCGACCGAACTGGACATCGTCTACATCAACGACCAGTTCGAGAACGTCTGGGGACGAGACGTGTCGCTCCTCTACGAGGACCCGCGTTCGTTCCTCGACCTCGTCCACGTCGACGACCGCGACCAACTGCGGCGGGCCATCGACGAGATGTTCACCGACATCCGAGACGGCGTCGTCGACGAGCAGTACGAGTACGAATTCCGGTTCATTCCCGAGGAGAGCGAGACCATCCGCTGGGCGAACGCCCGCGCGGTCCCACTCCTCGACGAGAACGGCGACGTGACGAACATCCTCGGCGTGATGTCCGACCTCACAGAACGAATCAGCCACGAGCGCGAACTCGCCCAGCAGAACGCCCGGCTCGACGCCTTCGCTCGCGTCCTCTCGCACGACATTCGCGGGCCGCTGGCGGTCGCTCAGGGACGACTCGAACTCGCCCGTGAACTCGGCGACGACGGCCACCTCGACCACGTCGAGCGCGCCCACCGGCGCATCACCGACGTGGTCGAAGACGTGCTGTCTCTCGCCCGCGACGGGCGTTCCGTCCTCGACGCGGAGGAAGTCTCGCTGGCGGACGCCGCGGCAACCGCGTGGGAGATGTGCTCGTCGAACGCCGGCAACGTGCGCTGTGAAATCGGCGAGCTACCGGTGGTCGAAGCCGACGAGAACCGGACGACGCGCCTCTTCGAGAACCTGTTTCGGAACGCGCTTCAGCACGCCCGCAGTTCCCAAGACGACGACTCGGAACTCGTGATTCGCGTCGGTGCCCTCCCGTCACACCGCGGCTTTTTCATCGAGGACAACGGCCCCGGTATCCCGGGATCGATTCGCGACCGCATCTTCGACTCGGGCTTTTCGACCAAGGACGGCGACGGAAACGGTCTCGGACTCGGTATCGTCCGGCAGATTGTCGACTCTCACGGCTGGGTAATTCGGGTCGCCGACGGCGGGTCCGGGGCGCGCTTCGAGGTGCTTTTCGACCCCGTCGGCGAGGCCGGCGCGTCCGACTGACCGGCGCGGCTTGCGGGGGCCACGACCTCGCCGCGACGGCCGTCCGTCCGCCCCGCGAGACCGACCGACCGCACCACCGCGGACGCGCCCCCGAAAGCAGATATATCCCCGTGGCATAGGAGTCAACGATGCTCTTGGTCCTCTGTGTCGACCTCGACGACGACCTCGGCCGCAAGACGGGTCTCTCGACGCCCGTCGTCGGCCGACAGCGCGTCGAGGACGCCGCGGTGGCGCTGGCAACCGCGGACCCGGAGGACTCCGACGTGAACGTCCTCTTTCAGGGCATTCAGGTCCACGACGAACTCCTCGAATCGGAAGACGAGGAGGTCGAGGTCGCGGCGGTCACCGGGTTGGAAGGCAGCGACGTGAAGGCGAACCGCGCTATCGGCGACGAGATAGACACCGTCCTCGCGAGCCTCTCGACCGGTGAGCCCGTCCACGCCATCGTCATCACCGACGGCGCACAGGACGAGTCGGTCCTGCCGGTCATCCGCTCTCGCGTCCCCATCGACGGGGTCCGTCGGGTCGTCGTCAGACAGGCCCAGAACCTCGAATCGATGTACTACACGATGAAGCAGGTGCTCGCCGACCCCGAAACCCGCGGGACCATCCTCGTCCCGCTCGGCATCCTGCTTCTCATCTACCCATTCGTCACCATCGCCAGTTTCTTCGACGTGCCCGGTGCGGTCGTCCTCGGCCTCATCTCGGCGCTGCTCGGCCTGTACACGCTGTTCCGCGGGCTCGGCCTCGAATCCGCCGTCGACGAGGCGGCAAACCGGGCGCGCAACGTCCTCTACGCCGGTCGCGTCACCATCATCACCTACGTCGCCGCCGCGGCGCTCCTCGTCGTCGGCGGCGTCCGCGGGGTCGAACTCCTCGAAACCGTCTCCGACAGCGTCGGCGGTGACCCCGCGCCGGGACTCATCCTCGCGACGCTCGTCCACGGCGCTGTCGAGTGGTTCGCTGCCGCCGGCATCACGAGCAGTCTCGGCCAGGTGACCGACGAGTACCTCCACGACCGGTTCAAGTGGCGCTACCTCAACGCGCCGTTCTACGTGTTCGCCATCGCCATCGTGCTGTACGCGCTCTCCGGCTTTTTCCTCCCCGAGGGCGTCTTCGGCGTCCAGAAGTTCTACCTCCCCGGCCTCGCCGTCGCACTCACGGTCGGCACGCTCCTCGGTGTGCTGAGCACGCTCACGTTCGCGGTGGCGGAGTCGCGCTACCCGACCGGCTCGGACGGCGACGGCGAGCAACCGGCGTAATCAGTCACGGGCGGCATCGCCACTCGGCGTGTTCTGTGGTTTTTCGGCATCGACGGTTCCGAACTCGAACTCGCCCCGTTTAGCTCTCGCGGACGATGACGAACTCCGCGAGGTCGCGGAGGTACTCAAGCGGCTCCGAGTCCTCGACGCCCGACGAGTCGAGAGCCGAAAGCGCTTCGTCGGCCTGCTGTCTGGCCCGGCGGTTCGCTTCCTCGGGGGTCAGGTCCGTCACCTGTACGAGCGACGGCCGGCCCATCTCGGCGTCCTGTCCCGTGGGCTTGCCGAGTTCCTCGGCGTCGGCCGTGGCGTCCAGCACGTCGTCGCGAATCTGGAAGGCGACGCCGACGCGGGCCGCGTAGTCGCCGAACGCCTCGACGACGTGGGCGTCGCCACCGGCGGCAACCGCACCGAGTTCGGCGGCGGCGCGGAACAGCGCGCCCGTCTTGCGGTGGGCGAGCTGCATGTACTCGTCTTCGTTGGACGGGACCGCGACCAGTTCGGTCGCCTCGCCCTCGCCGAGTTCGACCATCGACTCGGCGACGATGCGGGTGGCGCGGTCGGACGACGAGAGGAGGGCGAACGCCTCGCCGAGCAGGCCGTCGGAGGCGATGATGGCCGGGCCGTAGCCGTACTCGGCCCACGCGCTCGGCGTGCCGCGGCGGATGTCGGACCGGTCGATGATGTCGTCGACGACGAGCGAGGCGTTGTGGACGAGTTCGACGCCGACCGCGAAGTCGACGGCGTCTTCGGGGGTGCCACCGACGGCCTCGCAGGCGAGGATGGTCACGGCGGGGCGGACGCGCTTGCCCCCCGCGAGAGCGACGTGGTCGAGTTGGTCGGCGAGTTCCGACGGCTCGACCGCCGAGACGACCTCCTCGAGGCGGTCGTTTACCATCGTGACCCGGCGCTCCAGGTATTCCATTGTCGGTTCGTAGGGTTGGGTAGGGAAGTACGTACCGGATTTGGAGAAACCGCGCGACTGGGGTGCGGCGGTAGTCGGAGAAAACGCGCCCCGGAGACGTCGCTCACGAGTTCGCACCGCAAAAATCTGGACCAAAAACAGGTGGTCGCTTACTCGAACTGCTCGATGAGTTCCGGAACGACCTCGAAGAGGTCGCCGACGATACCGTAGTCGGCGATGTCGAAGATGGGCGCGTCGGGGTCGGTGTTGATGGCGACGATGTTCTCGGCACCCTTCATCCCGGCGACGTGCTGGACGGCGCCGGAGATGCCGATTGCGATGTAGAACTTCGGCGTGACGACCTTTCCGGACTGGCCGACCTGTCGGTCCTTCGGGAGCCAGCCGTTGTCGACGATGGGCCGCGACGACGAGAGCGTCGCGCCGAGCGCGTCGGCGAGTTCCTGTACGAGTTCGATGTTCTCTTCTTCTTCGATGCCGCGGCCGACGGAGACGAGCACGTCGGCGTCGGTGATGTCCACGTCGCCGCTGCCGACTTCCTCGAAGCCGGTCACGCGCGAGCGCACGCGAGACTCGTCAAGGTCGAACGAGAAGGCCTCGACCGCGGGCTCACCCGACTCCTCGGCGGCGTCCCACTCGCCGGGGCGGACGGTGACCGCGGCGCGGTCGGCGTCGACCTCGACGGTCGATTCGACCTTCGAGGCGTACATCTCGCGGGTGACGACGAGGCCGCCGTCGTTCTGCAGGCCGATGGCGTCGGTCACGAGCGGGAGGTCGAGGCGCTCTGCGACCGCGGGGGCGTAGTCGAGGCCGTTGACCGTGTTGCCCATGAGGACGTACGTGGGGTCGAGTTCCTCGAAGAGGGCCGCGACGGCCTGTACGTACACGTCGTGGTTGAACTCGTCGCCCTCGGCGACGGTGTGAATCGCGTCCACGCCGGCGAGCGAGAGCTCCTCGGCGAAGGCGTCCACGTCGCCGCCGATGACCGCCAGGTGGAGGTCGCCGCCGGTGTCGCCGACGAGGTCTGCGCCGGCCGTCACGAGTTCGAACGACACGTCGCGGAGGCTTCCGCGGCGGTGCTCGACGACGGCGAGCACGTCGCTCATTGCGCGCCCACCCCCTTCTCGCGGAGGACGGTCGCAAGGTCGGCGGCCTGCTCCCCGGCGTCACCCTCGAAGTAGGTCGCGTCGGACTCGGTCTCCGGCTCGTACACGTCGGTCAGGACGAGGTCGGACTCGACCGCCGCGGCGTCGAGGCCGAGGTCGGAGAGCGCGAGCGGCTTGATCTCCTTCGACTGGGCCTGCCGAATCCCGCGCAGGCTCGCGTAGCGGGGCTCGTTGATACCGGTCTGGATGGTGAGGACCGCGGGGAGGTCCACCTCGGTGAGCTCTTCGACGCCGCCTTCGAGCTCGCGGCGGACGTTCGCCACGCCGCCGTCGGTATCGAGGTCGAGCGCGTTCACGACCGCGGCCCACTCGAAGTCGATTGCCGAGGCGAGCGAGACGCCGGTCGCGCCGAAGCTGTCGTCGTTCGCCTGCACGCCCGTCAGGACGAGGTCGGGGTCTTCCTCCTCGACGACCGCCGAGAGGAGGCGCGTCTTCGCGCCCACGTCGAGCAGGTCCACGCCGTCGAGCGCGTCGTCCCACACGCGGACCGCGCGGTCGACGCCCTTGGCGAGCGCCATGCGAATGGTCTCCTCGGACCGCTCGGGGCCGATGGTGACGGCGACGACCTCCACGTCGTCGTCGCTCTCCTCGGCGATTTGGACGGCTTCCTCGACCGCGTACTCGTCCCACTCGTTGAGGTCGTAGTCGAGGTACTGGTCCGCCACGCGGAGCCCGTCGAGCTCGAAGTCCTCTTCGACCTCGGCGACCTCCTTGACGGTTACGAGAACTTTCATCAACGTTCACTACCGACGGGGGAGAATAAACGTTTTCGCACCGCGGCCGTCGGCGACGCCGTCGCCCGATTACTCCTCGTCTTCGTCCTCGTCGGGGAGCGAGATGAGGTTCTCGCGGCCGAGGCGCAGTTTCTCGACGCGCCCCTCGTCGGCCATCGCCGACAGGAGCTGTGAGACCTTGGCGTCGGACCAGCCGGTCTCCTTGACGATGTTCGCCTGCTTCATCCGCCCGCCGCTCCGTTCCAAGAGGAGTTCGACCCGCTCTTCGTCCGAGAGTAAGTCGAGGTCGATATCGTCGGGCGCTTCGCCTGCTTCGCCGTCGTCGTCACCCCCTTCGTCGGTGCCGAGTTCGTCGGCCGGCTCCGGCATCGGCTCCTGACGCCGCGCAGGCGTCGATGCCGACGGTCCGGCCGTGTCAGCGTCGGCCGGCCGCCGCCGGGCGAACAGGACGACTCCTGCCACGAGCACCAGGAAGATGATGGCACCGCCACCGACGAGCGTCCACGGGATGGCTCCGTCCGACCCTGTGGAAACGTAACTCACGCTTAGTTGCTCGGTCGACTCGAACGTCCGCGGCCCCTCGGCGACGACAGCGTTGTTCTCCAGCGGGATGTCCGTGTCACTGACGGCGTAGCCCGGGGGCGTCTGAATCGTGAGGTTCTGGTTCGACTGCAGCGAGGAGAGCCACGTCCCGCCATCGGCGGCCGAGAAGGCGTCCCCGACGCGCAGTCCCTCGTCGGTCTGTTCCGCGAAGTTCGTCCATGTGAACCTCAACACGAGGACGCCGGTCCCGTTTTCGACGTAGCCCGTCGTTGTCGCGTTCTGGACGGTCATCGACCGGCCGGTCTGCTCGGCGGCCGTCTGGCTGACGCGCTGAAAGAAGGCGGCATCGGGGCCGACGTCGGTGGCTCCCTGCTCGTACTCCTGTACGAACGCTTCGAACGCCGCGGTTTCGTTTCGCGTCTCGAGATCGTAGCGCATCTCGATGCGCCAGTCCGCCGAGCGGTCGTCGCGAACCCGAATCGATATCTCCGTCTGTGGCGACCGTTCGAGACTCGACTGCTGGGTGACGAGCGGTGCGCGGCCGAGGGCGGTGGGCGCTTGCGAGCGCGGGTCGGAACCGAAACCGTCGACTCCGGAGTCGTCGACTGCCGCGTCAACGCCGTGAGCGCCAGCCGCAGTCATATCTGTGGCCGCCGCCGGGACTGCGACACCGGAGACGATGGTGAGGAGGGCAACGATGAGGGCGGCGCTCCGCATACGTAAATCCGTTTCATCCGGCGATGAAAACGCTTTCCATCGATTCAACAGCGTCATACGCTGCCGAGGTGTGTTCTCCTTGGTCACTGTCGTCGACGGCGGCAAGAGGGTCATTTTAGTACCGGCGCCGTGTACCCCCACGTCGATGAAGGCCCTCCCGCTCGTCGTCGTCATGCTTTTACTGGCGTCGCCAGTGCTCGGCGCGGTCGGACCCGCCGACGGTTCGACCCGAGCGGCGGCTCTCGACGGGACGGACCCCGCGCAGGTAGAGTCGCCGTCCAACGAGACGATTCACGTCCTCGATATCCCGTCGTCTGAACTGGTTCAGGCGACGGTCGAAGCACACCACGTCGACCTCGGTCCGTCCCTCGACTTCGCCGCCCTCAGGGCCGGTGAACAGATTCAGACGGGGGCGTCCATCGAGCGCATCGAATCGGCGACTAACGACAACACCCGACAACAGCTCATTCTCGACGAGCTAAACAGCATCGAGCAGCGCGCGATTGCACTGCAAAGCGCGCAACGCTCCGCAATCGAACGGTTCAACGGGGGGGGACCTCACCGCGCGCGAACTCCTCGTCGAACTCGCGCGAATCGACGCCGAGGCCCGCGGACTCAACGAGCGACGCGTCGCCCTCCGCGAACTCGCCACCGAGACGCCGGACTTCTCTATCAACTCCGGCCGGCTCGCGGCGCTCGAACGCGAGCTCGACACGTTCACCGGTCCGGTTCGGAAGTACGCCGTCACGGTCATGTCCGGCCAGTCCGACACCGCTCGGTTCTCCGTCCGAACGAGCGAGACGGGCGTCGTCCTCAGCGTCGTGGCCGACGGCGAGTACGTCCGCGAGGCCTACCGCGCCGGGCTCCGCAACCGCGACCAGAGCACGGTCTCTTACGAGGAGGCCCTCGACATCGTCGCGGAGAGCTACCCCACCATCTATTCGAGCCGCGCCGCGCAGAACGGGACCAACGTCATCAGCGCCGGCGACAGCCACCGGGTGCGAATCAACTACGACCGCGGCCAGCTGACCGCCTACGTCGACACCGGAAGCGGGCGCGTGTTCAAGGAATCACAGACTCGACCCCTCACCTCGATAACGACCAGTGCCGTCGCGACCGAGGTCAAAGACGGCCTCACGCTCACTGTCGACCGGACCTACCCCGGCGGACCGCTCCGGATCCAACTGAACGAAAGCGGAAGCGACGACCCGGTAGACGCGAACGTCACCATCGGGCTCGAGGCCAGCCAGGAGAGTACGCTTCTCGGTCACACCGGTTCCGACGGGATGCTCTGGACCGTCTCGCCGTCGTCTCCCTACACGATTACGGTGATTAAGGGCAACTCGGCGGTCGTCCTCACCACTTCACCGACGTCGATACCCGTCCTCGTGACGAACACGACCGCGGGGACGAACGAGACCGCCGCGATGGCGTCGTCGACGCCGACAGAGTCGAGCGAGAGCGTCTCGGTCGTCTCACACGGTGCGGCGGTCGGTCCGCCGGCAGTCATCTGACCGGAGGTTCTTATGCCATGACGGGGCCACCCCGTCTCGATGTCTCGTCAGTTCCGCCGCTCGACTCGCGGCTCGTCCGTGCTTCTCGGGAGCGTGCTCCTCATCGGTCTCGTGGTCGTCGTCGCGGCTGCCGTGGGCGCGGCGGCGTTCGACGCGGCCGACTCCTCGCCGACGCCGACCCGACCGACAGCACTATCGCTCGCGGTTTCGGGTGACACGCTGTTGCTGACTCACGAGGGTGGCGCGCCGCTCGACGTGGACTCGCTCGCGATTCGCATCTCCGTGGACGGAGCGCCGCTCGCCCACCAACCGCCCGTGCCGTTCTTCTCGGCCAGCGGGTTCCAGCCGGGACCGACCGGTCCGTTCAACGCCGCGGCCGACTCCCGGTGGACCGCGGGCGAGACGGCGACGCTCGAACTCGCGGGGACGAACGACCCGGACATCGAACTCGGCGCGACGGTAACCGTCCGCGTCTTCGACGGGGAGACGCCGGTCGCGGCGCTCGAAGCGAGCGCGTCGTGAGTCAGTGGTGACGAAAACGAGCGTCCGAGTCGAACGCGCTGTTCGCTGTTCGCGGTTCGCGTTTATTCCTCTGGTGCGCGCGCGATGGTCACGATGGCTCGCGGGCTGCCCGGCTGGCGCTGGAGGATGTGGTGTTCGATGTCGACGAAGCCGGCAGCCTCGAACATTCGGTCGGCTTCCTCCTCGTCGTAGAACAGCATGATGGCGTCCGCCAACTTCTGGAAGACACCGGATTTCGGGTCGTCGGGACCGACGACGAGCACCTTGCTCCCGGGCTTCACGACGCGGCGGAACTCCTCGAGCGCGGTGACCGGGTTCGGCCAGTACTCGATGGAGCCGGACGACCAGATGACGTCGAAGGAGTCGTCGGCGAAGGGGAGCCGCTCTGCGTCCCCGCGATAGAACCTGACCTCGTCGTTCTTGCCGAATTTCTCCCACGCCTTCTGCATCTGGTGGATACTCTGGTCGAGGCCGTGGACGTCGTCGGTGTAGCGGAGCAGTCCCTCGGTTCCGAAGCCGGTGCCACAGCCCACGTCGAGGACGCGGTCGCCCTGCTGGATGTCGAGCATCTCCAGCGCCTCGTCGCGCATCTCCTCGTTCCAGATGAACGGGTTCACCCGGTCGTACACCTTCGAGAGGTACTTGTAGAACAGGCGGGCCCGCGCTTTGTTTTCGAGGACTCCCATCGCGCCGGGATTAGGACTCACCGATGATAACGGTGCGGATTCGCCGCGCCGGTCGGCGTTCACGGGGGTAAATCGCTGCGCCCCCCGAGCGTCTGTCACAGACTTTCCGCAAACACCTTATACAGCGCTTGTGCAACGTTCCTGTGATACGAGTATGCCGAGACAAGAGGTTCTCGAACGAATCAAAACGGCCGAGCAGGAGGCCGACGACATCGTTGAAGAGGCCGAGGCCAAACGTGAGGAGCTCGTCGCGGAGGCGCGTCGCGAAGCCGATGAGATTCGCTCCGAGGCCGAAGAAGAGGCCGCAGAGCTCGAATCCGAGCGTCTACAGGAGGGACGCGCGGACATAGAGTCGGAGCGGGAACGCATCCTCGAAGAAGGCGAGGACGCCCGCGACGAACTGGTTGCCGAGGCGGAAGACCACATCGACGACGCGGTCGAATTCGCCATCGGCCAATTCGAGGAGGCGGTTGATGCTCAGACCTGAGCAGATGAGCAAGGTCTCGGTGACCGGTTCCAAGGGCGTCATGCCCGAGGTCATCGAGGCTGTCCACGACCTCCGACTGCTGCACGTCACCGAATACGACGGCTCGTGGCAGGAGGAGTTCGGATTCGAGACGGGGTCGCCCATCGAAGGCGCCGAGAGTGCGTCCGACAAGCTCGTCACCGTCCGCTCGCTCAAGAGCATCCTCGGGGTCGAAGACACCGACTCCGGCCGGCAGCGCATCGTCCCCGACGACGCGCTCGGCGAGCCCCTCGAAGAGATTCGAGCCGAGGTCAATGAACTGGACGACCGCCGCTCCGAGCTCGAAAACGAGCTCCGCGCGGTGGACGAAGAAATCGACGCGATGGAGCCGTTCGTCGACCTCGGACTCGACCTCGACCTGCTTTCGGGGTACGAGACCCTGCAGGTCGTCGTCGGACAGGGGAAGGTCGAACCCGTCGAGCGTGCCGTCGTCGACGCCGACGACATCAACGCCTACGAGATCTTCTCGGGTGAGCGCACGCACGCCATCTTCGGTCGCCCGGTCGACGGTGCCGACGAGATGGCGCTCGCCGACGCGCTCGTCGGCGTCGAGTTCGCTACGCTCGAAGTCCCGGACGCCTCGGGAAGCCCCGAAGAGCACATCCGCGACCTCGAACAGCAGAAGCGCGAAATCGAGTCGAATCTCGAGACCGTCGAGTCCGAGCTTCACGACATCGCCGTCGAGGAGGGCGAGTTCCTCCTCGCGGCCGAAGAGCGCCTCGCAATCGACGTCCAGAAGACGGAAGCGCCGCTTTCGTTCGCGACGACGGAGAACGCCTTCGTCGCCGAGGGCTGGATTCCGACCGAGCGCTACAACACGTTCGCGGGCACGCTCAAAGACGAGGTCGGCGAGCACGTCGCCGTCGAGGAACTCGAACGCGCCGAGTTCTCCCGTGACGGGCACGACCACGCGCGCGAGGAAGTCACCGAGACCGGCGGCACGGCCGCCGCCACCGACGGCGGAACGGTCTCGATGTCCAGCGACGACCCGCCGGTCGTCCAGAAGAACAGCGGCGCAGTCAAGCCGTTCGAAATCCTCGTGCAGGCGGTCAACCGCCCGAGCTACTACGAGTTCGACCCGACCATCATCCTGTTCCTGACGTTCCCGACGTTCTTCGGGTTCATGATCGGTGACCTCGGGTACGGTGTCATCTACACCGCCATCGGCTTCTTCCTCTACTCGAAGTTCGACGACGGCGCGATAAAGAGCATGGGTGGCGTCACCATCGCCGCGGGGCTGTTCACGACGTTGTTCGGCATCCTCTACGGCGAGATATTCGGCTTCCACCTCATCACCGAATACTTCTGGGAAGGCGTGCTCGGGATGTCGCACCCGCCTATCGAGAAGGGACTGTCGCCGGCCACCTCTGAGTGGGCCCTCGGTTGGCTCACCGTGAGCGTCGCCGTCGGTATCTTCCACGTCAACGTGGGGTACATCCTCGACTTCTTCGAGAACTACGAACTCCACGGTGCGAAGGACGCAGTCCTCGAAAGCGGCTCGTGGATCCTCATGCTGAACGGCCTGTGGATCTGGATCTTCAGCGACGCGCTCGGTGGCGTGCCGCCGGAGTTCCTGTTCACCACGTTCGCGGCTGACGGGCTCATCCCGCTCGGCTTCTCCGGCTTCTCGTTCACCGTCGGCTGGATCGGGTTCGGGATGTACGTCCTCGGTGCGGTGCTCCTCGGGATGGCCGAACTGGCCGAACTCGTCGAGTTCGCCGCCCCGCTTTCGAACGTCCTGTCGTACACGCGTCTCGGCGCGGTCCTCATCGCGAAGGCGTCGATGGCGTTCGCCGTCAACCTGCTCGTCTTCGGCGTGTACGTCGACGACCACGGCGGCTGGCACTTCGGGCTCGGCGGAATGCCCGACTCCGCCGCGGTTGCGGCACTCGGCGCGGGTGAAACGCTGAGTTACCACGGCTACGAAGTGACCGAGGTCCTGTTCGGCGGCATCTTCCACACGGGTGCCGCGGGCGTCGTGGGCGGACTGCTCGTCCTCGTCGTCGGTCACCTGGTCGTCCTCGCGCTCGGCGTCACGAGCGCCGGCCTACAGGCCGTGCGTCTCGAGTACGTCGAGTTCTTCAACAAGTTCTTCGAGGGCGGCGGCCGCGAGTACAACCCGTTCGGGTACGACCGCGAGTTCACGACCGAAGACTAACCCTCACCGGCGATTCTTTTTTGACTTTTGTCCGCTGGAAGCGACTGCTTTTGCAATGACGACGATTCCGCCGTCGTAGACAGACCGCTCCAGACGTTTTGGGAACCTTTATGATACGGCTGACGCCACATGCAGACGTTCGGAGACGACAATCCGGTACTCAGGAACACACAATGATTGAAGCAATTGAACCCCTCATGACTGCACTGCAGAATGAAACCGCTTCCTCGCCTGCGATCACCGCCGACGCTGCGGCGGCCCTCTCGGTCGGTATCGCCGCCTTCGCCGCAGGCTATGCGGAGCGTGGCATCGGTTCCGCTGCGATGGGTGCCATCGCGGAAGACGAGGACCTCTTCGTCAACGGGCTGGTCCTTACGGTTCTCCCCGAGACCCTCGTTATCCTCGCACTGGTCGTTGTCTTCGCGGCCTAAGCACCCCCTCTCTTTCCCATTATGAGTTTGGACAACGTCGTTGAGGACATCCGAGACGAAGCCCGCGCACGCGCAGAGGACATCAGGCAGGACGGCCAGGAACAGGCAGACGACATCGTCGCCGAGGCCGAGGCCGACGCCGAAGAGCTCCTCGAATCGCGGAAGGCGGACGTCGAGCAGCAACTCGAACGGGAGCGCGAACAGGCGCTCTCCAGCGCGAAGCTCGAAGCCAAGCAGGCTCGACTCAGCGCCCGTCGTGACGTGCTCCAGCGCGTCCGCGAGCAGGTCGAAAGCGAACTCGCCGAGCTGGAAGGCGACCGTCGCGAAGAGCTTACCCGCTCGCTGCTCGACGCGGCGTCGGTCGAGTTCGAAGACGAAGACGAGGTCTTCGTCCACGGCCGCGCCGCCGACGAGGACCTGCTTTCGAGCATCCTCGAAGACTACGACGGCTACGAGTTCGCCGGCGAGCGCGACTGCCTCGGTGGCGTCGTGGTCGAGGGCTCGAACTCGCGCGTCCGGGTGAACAACACCTTCGACTCGGTCCTCGACACAGTCTGGGAGGACAATCTGAAGGAAGTGAGTGCGCGACTGTTCGACGACCAATGAGCACTACAGGCGGCTCGAATCCCGAATACGTCATCGCTCGCGTTCGAGCGCGACGTAGTGCCCTGTTCGGCGACGAGGAGTACCGCAAACTGGTCCGTATGGGACCGGCCGAAATCGCTCGGTTCATGGAGGAATCGGAGTACGAGACCGAGATCAACGCCCTCGGGAGCCGTTTTTCCGGCGTCGACCTCATCGAGTACGCGCTGAACCGGAATCTGGCGAAGCAGTTCAACGATATCCTCGACTGGGCAGACGGCCGCCTCTACGACCTCATCGCGCGGTACCTCCGCAAGTTCGACGCGTGGAACGTGAAGACGGTTATCCGCGGTATCTACTCCGGCGCGTCCCGCGACGAGGTCGAATCCGACCTCATCCGCGCCGGCGAGTTCGACGACCGGCTCTTCTCGCGACTGCTCGACGCAGGCGAGATGGAGGAGGTCGTCAGCATCCTCTCCGGCACCATCTTCGGAGACGGCCTCGCGGCCGCCTACGAGGAGTACGAGGAAGTCGGCGTCCTCGTCCCGCTGGAGAACGCGGTCGACCGCGCCTTCTACGAGCAGTTGCTCGAGGGCCTGGTCGTCGGCGAAGAGGCAAAGCAGTACCGCGAGTTCCTCGAAGCCGAAATCGACTTCCGAAACGCCCGCAACGCGCTCCGAATCGCGCGGAGCGGTGCCGACCTCGACCCCGTCGACTACTTCATCGAGGGCGGCACGCTGTTCCGCGCGTCGGAGCTCGCGTCGCTGGCGACCAGCCCGGACGAGCTGGTGTCGAAAATCCGTGACAGCCGGTACGGCGACCGCCTCTCGACGGCCCTTTCGGACCTCGAAGAGGCAGACAGCCTCATCGGCTTCGAGCGTGCCCTCGACGCGGCGCTCTTGGAGTACGCGGACACGCTCGGTTACGTGTTCCCGCTTTCTGTCACGCCAATCGTCTCGTACATCCTCGCCAAGGAGCGCGAGGTGGACAACATCCGGGCCATCGCCCGCGGCCGCGAAGCCGGGCTGGACCCCGATGCAATAGAAGAGGAGCTGGTCATCCTATGAGCCAGGAAATCGCAGTTATCGGCAGTCCGGACTTCACCACGGGCTTTCGACTTGCGGGCGTCCGCAAGTTCGAGAACGTCCCGGATGAAGCGAAGGACGACGAACTCGACGAGGCCGTGACGCGAACGCTGGAGGACGAGGACGTGGGCATCATCGTGATGCACGAAAACGACCTCGACCACCTCTCGCGTAACGCCCGGCAGTCGGTCGAGCGCAGCATCGAGCCGACGCTCGTGACGCTCGGCGGTTCCGGCGGCGCGAGCGGCCTCCGTGACCAGATCAAGAGAGCAATCGGTATCGATCTGATGGACGAATAACCAAACATGAGTCAGGCAACACAAGATTCCGTTCGCGAGGACGGTGTCATCGCAAGCGTGAGTGGTCCGGTCGTGACCGCCCGTGGCCTCGACGCCCGCATGAACGACGTCGTCTATGTCGGCGACGAAGGGCTGATGGGCGAGGTCATCGAAATCGAGGGCGACATCACGACTATTCAGGTGTACGAAGAGACCTCCGGCGTCGGTCCCGGCGAACCCGTCGAGAGTACGGGCGAGCCGCTGACCGTCGACCTCGGTCCGGGGATGATGGACGCCATCTACGACGGCGTTCAGCGCCCCCTGGACGTGTTGGAGGAGAAGATGAACTCGGCGTTCCTCGATCGCGGTGTCGACGCGCCGGGTATCGACCTCGAAAAGAAGTGGGAGTTCGAACCGACCGTCTCCGAAGGCGACGAGGTCGCCCCCGGCGACGTCGTGGGTACGGTCCCCGAGACCGTGACCATCGAACACAAGGTCATGGTCCCGCCGGACTTCGAGGGCGGCGAGGTCGTCGCCATCGAGGAAGGCGAGTTCTCCGTCACCGAGACGGTCGCGGAACTCGACAACGGCGAGGAGATCACGATGCACCAGGAGTGGCCGGTGCGTCAGGCTCGCCCCGCCGCAGAGAAGAAGACCCCGCGCGAACCGCTCGTCTCGGGGCAGCGCATCCTTGACGGCCTGTTCCCCATCGCGAAGGGCGGAACGGCCGCGATTCCGGGTCCGTTCGGCTCCGGAAAGACCGTCACTCAGCACCAGCTCGCCAAGTGGGCCGACGCGGACATCGTCGTCTACGTCGGCTGTGGCGAGCGCGGTAACGAGATGACCGAGGTTATCGAGGACTTCCCGGAACTCGACGACCCGAAGACCGGGAACCCGCTCATGGCCCGGACGTGCCTCATCGCGAACACGTCTAACATGCCCGTGGCGGCCCGCGAGTCCTGTATCTACACCGGCATCACCATCGCGGAGTACTACCGCGACATGGGATACGACGTCGCGCTGATGGCCGACTCCACCTCCCGGTGGGCCGAGGCCATGCGCGAGATTTCCTCGCGTCTCGAAGAGATGCCCGGCGAAGAGGGGTACCCCGCGTACCTCGCCGCGCGTCTCTCCGAATTCTACGAGCGTGCCGGCTACTTCACGACCGTCAACGGCGAGGAAGGTTCCGTCTCCGTCATCGGCGCGGTTTCGCCGCCGGGCGGCGACTTCTCCGAGCCGGTCACGCAGAACACCCTGCGTATCGTGAAGACGTTCTGGGCGCTCGACGCGGACCTCGCAGAGCGCCGTCACTTCCCGGCGATTAACTGGAACGAGTCGTACTCGCTCTACCAAGAGCAGCTCGACCCGTGGTTCGTCGAGAACGTCGAGGACGACTGGGCCGAAGAGCGCCAGTGGGCCGTCGACGTGCTCGACGAGGAGAACGAACTGCAGGAAATCGTTCAGCTCGTCGGTAAGGACGCCCTGCCGGAGGACCAGCAGCTGACCCTCGAAATCGCTCGCTACCTCCGCGAGGCGTACCTCCAGCAGAACGCGTTCCACCCGACGGACACGTACTGCTCCCCCGAGAAGACGTACGGTATCCTCACCGCCATCCACGCGTTCAACGACGAGGCGTTCAAGGCGCTCGAAGCCGGCGTCCCCGTCGAAGAAATTCAGGCCATCGAGGCGGCTCCCCGGCTGAACCGCATCGGTGTGCAGGAAGACTGGGAGGCGTACATCGAGGACCTCAAAGCAGAGATCACCGAGCAGCTCCGCGAGCTGTACTGAGACCATGAAGGAATACCAGACTATCACCGAAATCAGCGGCCCGCTGGTGTTCGCCGAGGTCGACGAGCCGATCGGTTACGACGAAATCGTCGAAATCGAGACGCCCCAAGGCGAAACCAAGCGCGGACAGGTTCTCGAATCCTCCGAGGGCCTCGTCGCGATTCAGGTGTTCGAAGGCACGACCGGTATCGACAGGAACGCGTCCGTCAGGTTCCTCGGCGAGACCCTCAAGATGCCCGTGACCGAGGACCTCCTCGGGCGCGTGCTCGACGGGTCCGGCCAGCCCATCGACGGCGGCCCCGAAATCGTCCCCGACGAGCGTCGGGACATCGTCGGCGCGGCAATCAACCCCTACTCCCGCGAGTACCCCGAGGAGTTCATCCAGACCGGCGTCTCCGCCATCGACGGCATGAACACCCTCGTCCGCGGCCAGAAGCTCCCCATCTTCTCCGCGTCGGGGCTTCCCCACAACAACCTCGCGCTCCAGATCGCCCGTCAGGCGACGGTGCCCGAGGACGAAGACAGCGGCGAAGAGTCCGAGTTCGCAGTTGTCTTCGGCGCGATGGGTATCACGCAGGAAGAGGCAAACGAGTTCATGGAGGACTTCGAGCGCACGGGCGCACTCGAGCGCTCCGTCGTCTTCACGAACCTCGCGGACGACCCCGCAGTCGAGCGGACGGTCACGCCGCGTCTCGCCCTCACGACTGCCGAGTACCTCGCGTTCGACAAGGACTACCACGTCCTCGTCATCCTGACCGACATGACCAACTACTGCGAGGCGCTCCGCGAGATCGGTGCGGCTCGTGAAGAGGTCCCCGGTCGCCGTGGTTACCCGGGTTACATGTACACCGACCTTGCACAGCTCTACGAGCGTGCGGGTCGTATCGAGGGACGCGAAGGGTCTGTCACGCAGATTCCCATCCTCACGATGCCGGGTGACGACGACACGCACCCGATTCCGGACCTGACCGGGTACATCACCGAGGGGCAGATCTACATCGACCGCGACCTCAACTCGCAGGGCATCCGTCCGCCGATCAACCCGCTTCCGTCCCTGTCGCGTCTCATGGACGACGGTATCGGCGAGGGCCTCACCCGCGAGGACCACGCCGACGTGTCCGACCAGATGTACGCGGCGTACGCGGAGGGTGAAGACCTGCGCGACCTCGTGAACATCGTCGGTCGCGAGGCGCTGTCCGAGCGTGACAACAAGTACCTCGACTTCGCCGAGCGCTTCGAAGCCGAGTTCGTCAACCAGGGCTTCGACACGGACCGGTCCATCGAGGACACCCTCGACATCGGCTGGGACCTCCTGTCGATGCTCCCGAAGTCCGAGCTCAACCGTATCGACGAGGAGCTCATCGAGGACTACTACGAAGAAGACGCCGAGTCGGTCGAAGCGGAAGCCTAGACCCCGACGAACGCCGCGTTCGTCCCTCGGTTCGATTCTCCTCTTCTATTCGCGTCGTTCGTCTCCCGAGCCGCGCGGCCGCGCGCCGCCCGCGAGAACTTCCTTACGTCTCGGCCACGACGACCCCACATGGATGCCGCTTCGTCTCTCGCTCGCGTCCTCGCGGTCGTCGGTCCCGCCGTCGACCGGGAGCGACTGCTGGACGTACTCTCGCCGCTTTCGGTGTCAGTCACCTCGTCGGTCGGGGCGGCGGGCCAGCGCGCCGAGGACGAACAGGTCGACTGCGTCGTGCTCGCGACCGACCGCCTCGCGGACGTCGAAGCGGTCCACGGCGCGCTCGCGGTCCCGCTTGTCGTCGTCGTCCCGAGCGACGGTGACCTCTCGGCG
>NZ_JAMYJY010000066.1:0-21860 GCF_024136985.1 Haloferax sp. AB510 | reverse complement strand
GTCTGTGGCCCCGCCGACGACTCGCCGTCCGCGAGAAGCGCAACCGTCCGGTAGTTCGGCTCGGTTGCCGCCGCCGGAACCGCGAGCGTCGGGACCGGCGGCGCGTCGAGAAGTCGCTCCGCGACCGACCCGACGAGAAACTGGCCGGAACCGGTCTGTCCGTGCCGTCCGAGGACGAGTAGGTCTCCCTCGCCGACGGCGCGCTCCACGACGGCCGCTGCCGGACCGTCGGCGACTTCCGAGGTCGTTCGGACCTCCGCGAGGAGCGCACGGCGGACGACCGTTCCGACGGCCTCCTCCGCTTCGAAGGCGGCGCTTACGGACGGCTCGGCGGTCTCAACGGTCTCGGCAGCGGCCGGCGGCGTCCCGGTCGCGGAGACGACGTGGAGCGACGCGTCGAGGACGCGGGCGAGAAACAGCGCGTGGGCCGCGGCGGTCGCCGCGGGGGCGCTTCCGTCCGTCGCGAGGACCACCCGCTCGACGGTGACAGTCATGGGCTCCGAAAAGTCGTCAGAGGACAAAAGCTCGCGCGTCGGGGCGACCGGCGCTCAGGCCCCGATGTACTCTTCGTTGATGGTCCAGCCGTCGTCGTCGTCGCGGACGAGGTACTCGCCGTAGTACGGCACGCGGTTGGCGACGACCGCCTCGAACGTCTCGCGGATTTCCTCCCGCGTCATCTCGCCCATCGGACGGAGGTCGTCGTTGCGGTTGAGACAGCCCTTGAGGTAGCCTTGGTGTGTTACGCGCACGCGATGGCAGTTGGCACAGAACTCGGGGTTCTCCACGGGGTCGACGATTTCGACCATCCCCTCGCCGACGTAGTAGCGGCGTCGGTGATGCATGTCGCGAACCTCCACCTCGTCGGCGAGGTCGGCCAGCCACCGGTGGACGCGCTCGATGTCGATGTTCCACTCCGGGCGCCCCGTCAGTTCGGGCATGTACTGGATGAGCTGGAGCTGTAGCCCCTCGTTTTCGGCGACGTACTCGACCATCTCCTCGACGTGGCCCGCGGTCTTCGTGAACACGACCATGTTGAGCTTCACGGGCGTGAGCCCGGCGTCGACCGCGGCCTTGACGCCCTCCATCACCTTGTCGTACGCGCCGGACTTCGTGATTTGGGCGAACGCCTCGGGGTCGAGGGCGTCCTGCGAGACGTTCACGCGGTCGAGTCCGGCCGCGACGAGGTCCTCGGCGCGGTCGCCGAGGAACGTCCCGTTCGTGGTGAGCGAGGTCTCCATCGAGTCGGGCGTCCGGCGGATAATCTCTTCGAGGTCCGCGCGGAGCATCGGCTCCCCGCCGGTGAACTTCACTTTCTCGACGCCGTACTCCTCGACGACTTCGAGAAAACGGACCACGTCATCGGCGCTCATCTCCTCGTCAGCGGGGTCCATCGGCCCGCGCGTGTCGCCCAAGCCCTCGTTGTGGCAGTAGACGCAGTCGAAGTTACACCGGTCGGTCAGAGAGATTCGAACGCCGGTTACCTCGCGGCCAAAGTCGTCCACCAGCACCATATACCGAATCCTGGGAGTGTACGTTGATAAATTCGCTGTCGATGACCGGGACGGAGTAACTGGAATAAGTTACATCATCGGCGTCTCGAAGTCGGTGGCGGGCGAGTCGCTACCTGCGACCGTCAGCGCGCGACCGGGCCTTACAAAACTCTTATCGGCCGCACCGCCGGAGTGACGGACATGGACGAAGCCGACGTACGCGACCGCTTGCGTGCGGTCGAGGACCCCGAACTCGGAGACGACATCGTCTCGCTCGGACTGGTGAACGCCGTCAAGGTGGACGGCGACACCGCCCGCATCTCGCTCGCGCTCGGTGCCCCGTACTCCCCGGCGGAGACGGACATCGGCCGTCGAATCCGCGAGGTCCTCGCCGAGGACGGACTAGAGGCCGACCTCACCGCCAAGATTCCGAACGACCGCGACCCCGACGAGGAAGTCCTCCCCGGCGTGAAGAACATCATCGCCGTCGCCTCGGGGAAGGGCGGTGTGGGGAAGTCGACGGTCGCCGTGAACCTCGCGGCGGGCCTGTCGAAACTCGGCGCGCGCGTCGGCCTGTTCGACGCCGACATCTACGGGCCGAACGTCCCGCGGATGGTCGCCGCCGAGGAAGCGCCGCAGGCGACCCAAGACCAGACCATCGTCCCGCCGGAGAAGTATGGGATGAAGCTCATGTCGATGGCCTTCCTCGTCGGCGACGACGACCCGGTCATCTGGCGCGGCCCGATGGTCCACCAACTTCTCACGCAGCTCGTCGAGGACGTGGAGTGGGGTAGCCTCGACTACCTCGTCCTCGACCTCCCGCCGGGCACGGGCGACACCCAACTGTCCATCCTCCAGACGCTCCCGCTCACGGGCGCAGTCATCGTCACGACCCCGCAGAACGTCGCCCTCGACGACGCCAACAAGGGGCTTCGGATGTTCGGCAAGCACGACACGAACGTCCTCGGCATCGTCGAGAACATGAGCACGTTCCGGTGTCCCGACTGCGGGAACCGCCACGACATCTTCGGCGCGGGCGGCGGCCGCGAGTTCGCCGCGTCGAACGACCTGCCGTTCCTCGGGGCGCTCCCGCTCGACCCGGCCGTCCGCGAGGGCGGCGACGGCGGCAAGCCCATCGTCCTCGAAGACGACGACGAGACCGCCGACGCGTTCCGCGTGATGACCGAGAACATCGCCGACATGGTCGGCGTTGTCCAGCGGCGGACCGTCAGCGAGCGATGAGCGACGACGGACGGCCCGACGCGGGCGGGGACGCCGATGCGGACGCCGCCCCCGGCGCGGACTCCGAGGAGGTCGACTGGGAGATGGCTCCAGACTCGGACGCCGACTTCCCCGCGGACCCAGAGCGCGTCGCGTTCCTCCGCGAAATCGCCGACGACATCTACGGCGAGTCCTCCGAGAGCCGGCAGGTGTCGGCCATCCTCTACCGCGTCAGCGACCTCTACGACCCCGACGGCGACACCTCGCCCGAGGAGATTTACCTGAACGTCCGCCACATCATGGACATCAAGGCGCAGGGCGGCATCGACCGCTGAGCTGACTCCCCCGACCGCCCGCTTCGTGCCTCTCCCCCGCCTCACAACCGACCCGCAACCGACCCGCAACCGACCCACAACCGACGCCAGTCGATTCACTTCCGCTTTTCTCGATTCCGCGGTTCGAGCGACTGCGCCGTCTTCACACACGTCTCCGCCTGTTCGCCCCGTGTTTACTTTCACCACGCACTCGCCGACTCGGCTGCCCCCGTCAGCGAGGGTGCGACTCGATTATCTGCGCGGACCGGGCGGGTTTTGGTCCCGGAGCCGAATTCGTGGGTGTGGACGCACACCAACGCCAGTTCCGGAACCCCTTCTCGATGGACACCGACTGCACGAACTGCTCGGCGCTCTGCGAGACGCGCGAGCAGGTCGTCCACGGCTACGGCGACGTGGGCGCGGAGTTCCTGTTCGTCGGCGAGGCTCCGACCGGGGCCGCAGAGCGGACGGGCGTCCCCTTCACCGGCGACGAGGCTGGCGAGCGCGTCCAGCACATTCTTGGCGACCTCGGGTTCGTCCGGTCCGATCCTGACGCCGAGGAGCCGGACGTGCAGAACGTCTTTTTCACGTATCTCACGCGCTGTCGCCACCCCGAACGCGGGCCGACCGATAACGAAGTCGCGACCTGCGAACCCTACCTGAACGCGGAGATTCGGATGATAAACCCGCACATCATCGTCCCCGTCGGGCAGGCCGCGCTGGAGGCGCTCGCGTTTGACTACACCACGCGCGCGGCCGACAGCTTCGACGTGGACGCGGAGCACGCGACGACCATCCGCGGCCGCGGCTTCGAACTCGTCCCGATGAAGGAGCCGGAGCGCCTGACCGACGCAGACGCCGAGGCGTTCGTCGAACACGTCCGCGAGTCGGTGTTCGGCCGAGACTACCGACAGACGAAGGGTCGGCAGAGTCGCTGAGACGGGGCGGTACGCGGAGGGTCCAGTCTTCGCCGGCCTCCGATTCGCCGGGCCACAAGCGGCGGGTTCAAGGGTTCCCCGGCGCGAGGGGAGGGTATGACGGTCATCGCCGTACTCGCCGAACCGCCGCGGCCGGGACTGGTGCTTTCGGAACTCGCGGAGACGAGTCCGCTCACCGAAGCCGAAGCCGCGGAGCTCTACGCCGCGATGCTCAAAGACGTCTGTATCGCCGTCGAGCGGTCGGGCGGCGACCTCCTCGTCAACTACCGAACCGAGGACGACATCCCCGACGAGTTCGCCGGGGACCACGACTCGGAAGCCGAGATTCGGAGCGTCGTCGCCGACGCCCTCGGCGGCACCGACGTCGCGCGGTTCGAACCGCAGGTCGGGTCGTCGTTCTCCGCCCGCGCGGGCAACACCGTCTCGCACCTCCTCAACGAGGAGGAGGTCCACTCGGTCGCCGTCGTCCGCCCGGTCGCGCCGCTTCTCGGGCGCACCCACATCGACAGCGCGGCGATGAAACTCCGGAGTACGCCGGTCGTCCTCGGGCCCTCGACGGAAGGGCGCGTCTACTTCTCGGGCTTCCTCGACCCCATCGACTTCACCGACGCCTACGCGGAGCCGGAAGTCGAGACGCTCGCCGAGCGCGCCGACGACGCGGGCCACGGCCTCGACTACGTCCCGATGCTTCCCGTCCTCGAAACCGGCGCGGACCTCGCCACGGTCGTCCCGATGCTCCGCTCCCGGGTCGAATCCGAGCGCCTCGTCCCCGAGCACACGACGACGTTCGTCTTCGAGAAGGGGCTTCGAGTCGAATCGACGGACGGCGTGTTGGAACTCGTCCGCGACTGAGCGAAGCGACAACACTTAGGTATCCGACGCAAAACTGTCGTACGAAGGTGGGATGGCGGAGTGGCCTAACGCGCCTGCCTTGAAAGCAGGTTTCCTCACGGAATCCTGGGTTCAAATCCCAGTCCCACCGCATTTTCCACGAACCCTACGCCGCGCAGTGGCATCTGCGCGGCTCTGTGAGTGGAAATCGGAGACGGACTGGGATTTGAAGCAGCGAGCAGAGCGAACGACGTGAGCGGAGCGAGTGGGGTTCAAATCCCAGTCCCACCGCATCCGCTCCAAGGGACACCAACGACCCCGCAAAAAGCGACCCACCGCCCACAACCCGCTCAGAACTGGTACGCCATCATCACTTCGTCGACGTGCTCGTCGCCGATGGTGTAGTGGTCCCTGCGAATCGCTTCGGTCTCCCAGCCGTGGTCGCCGAGGAACTCCAGCGCGCGGTCGTTCGTCATCGGAACGCTGTTGTACACCTTCCGGAAACCGTTGGCTTCGGCCCAGTCGAGGCCGCGACGAAGCAGGAGACTCCCGATGCCCAACCCGCGGTAGTCCTCCTTGACGCCGACGGTCTGCTGGGCGGTCTCGCGGATGCGCGACACCTGCGGGAGTTCGAGGTGCGTCCAGCCGACGACCTCCTCGCCGATAGTGGCCACGAAGAACACCCGAGACTCCACCCGGTTGTGGCGCGTGACCGCCTCGTCGTAGAGGAGTTGCTCGGCGATTGTCTCGGCGACGACGTACGTCTCTTCGGAGGTCACGTCGCGAATCGCGTCGACGAGGCCCTCGAAGTCCCGCTGGCGACCCGGTCGGATGGTGACGATTCCCGCGTCGGTCTCGTGTTCCTCGATAGCGCCCACGTCGAGCGCCAACTGGAGCGTGCCGCCGTCTTCTTGGAGATAACCGCGGGATTTCAGCCGCTCCAGTTCGGTTCTGAACTCGTCGGACGAGACGGGCGCAACGTCGAGGAGGACGTTTCGCTTGGCGGTGCCATGCCGCTCGACGTACTCGTAAATCAGCTTGCTGGCCTCGGATTCGAACGTCGGGCGCTCGGTCGCTCGCATGACTCCAAGAACGATGGCGTGCCACGCGTATATTTCTTGTTCATCGGTAGCAAACGGCACGAGTAGACGAGGCGGCTCGACCGCGACGTTCCGCGTGACAAATCCCCACAAATGCGTAACGGCTTTGAATCGGCCTGCCAACACTCGGGTATGGATTGGCCACACGACCCGGACGGCGAAGAGGGGAGCGAAGGCGGACGCAAGTACGGCCAGGCAGTCATCGCGAAGAAGGTCAACGAAGACGAGGACTTCCCGCTGAACAAAGCGGAGTTCGTCGAGGAGTTCGGCGACCACCCCATCCGACTCGACTACGAACGCGTTGTCTCGCTCGCGGACATCTTCGAGCACGTCGAAGGCGAGGAGTTCGGGGACTTCATCGAACTGCACAAGGCAGTCGGCAAGGCGATGCGCGAAAACGACTTCTGGTTCTACGAGGGCGCAGCGCAGTTCGTCACCGGCAAGAAGGCGTAAGCTTCGAGACCCCGATTTTCGACCCGCGACGCCGCGTTAGTTGTCGGGCCCGCGAGACGAGGTCCGCTCTTGGACTTTCCGTTCGATAGCGTCGCGCTCCCAGGTGCGCGTCTCGTCGCCTTCGACTTCCGCTTGGACTTTCTCTTCGAGCAGCGTGACGGCGACGCTGTTGGCTCCCTCGGGAATGATGAGGTCCGCGTGCTTCTTCGTCGGCTCGATGAACTGCTCGTGCATCGGCTTGACCGTCGAGAGGTACTGGTCGATGACGCCCTGCAGGTCGCGTCCGCGGTCGATTGCGTCGCGCTGGATGCGCCGGAGGATGCGAACGTCGGCATCGGTCTCCACGTAGAGTCGGAGGTCGAGCATCTCGTTTACGTCCTCGTCGTAGAGCGCGAGAATCCCCTCGAGGATGATGACGTCGGTCGGTTCGACGGTGTTCCGCTCGGGTTTCCGGTTGTGTATCTCGAAGTCGTACTGCGGCATCTCGACGGCTCTCCCCTCCAGTAACTCCGAGAGCTGTTCGTACAGGAGGCCCCACTCGAACGCCGAGGGGTGGTCGTAGTTCACCTGCTCGCGTTCGTCCATCTCCAAGTGACTCTGGTCTTTGTAGTAGTTATCAATCGGAATCCGCGTCACGGACTCGCCGACGTTCTCCGTGATGAGTCGAGCCACGGTGGTTTTCCCGGCACCGCTCCCCCCCGCGATACCGATAACGAACGACGGGATAGTCATTGTCCCAAAGACGCCCGCGAACGGGTTTGAACGCAGCGATTCACTGGCTCCGACGCGAGTATATATAAAGAACGTTGTCTGACGTTCTCACACAGCCGATTCTCGCACCGCCGTCGGTCGCAATTATCATGGCTTTTCAAACGTAGGGAGTAAGTTTTATAAGTAGGAGTTGCCATTGCCTTTCACATGGTACGTGATATCGTACGCCGCGACTTCCTCAAGGGAGTGGGAGCCGCGGGCGCGGCAGGCTTGACTGGCTTATCCGGATGCATCGGTGGCGGTGGCGGTGGCGGTGGCCCCGAGGGGCTCGTCGTCATCGGCTACCCCGAAAGCGGTATTCAACTGTTCCGTGACTACTACAGCGCGTCCGACGGGAGCGAGGAGATACTCGTGCCCGACGGGATGCGCTCCGGCTCGATGCCCGGGCAGGTCGGCAACGACATGGCGAACGTGACCGGGACGGCACCCGCGGCAGGCGGTCCGAACCAAGACACGTTCAATCAGCTGTTCCAAGACGAATACGGCTCTGCACCTGGCGTCTTCACGTCGCAGACGTACGACTCGGTCGCGATTCAACTGCTCTCGAACGCTGCGGCCGGCGAGAACTCCGGTCCGGCCATCAAAGACCAGATGCGCCGGATGGCGAACCCCGGCGGAATGACCGTCGGACCGGACAACCTCGTCGAGGGTATCGAGGCTGCCGCGAACGGCGAAGACATCGACTACCAGGGCGCGTCCTCGTCGGTTAACTTCGACGAGAACGGCGACCCGGCAGAAGCCGCGTACGCCATCTGGGAGTTCGACGCCGAGAACAACGCCACGTCGAGCGTCGAGACGCAGTCGTTCGCCGGCGAGAACCCCGACGGGAACGGCCCGTCCGCGGACAGCGGCCCGGGCGGTTCCGACCGCGAGATGTCGGTCGGCATCCTCCTGCCCGAAACTGGTGACCTCGCGGCCGTCGGTGCGCCGATGATTCAGGCCGCACAGATTCCGGTCATACAGGTCAACGATGCCAACCCGGCCGGACTCTCCGTTAACGCGCAAATCGAAGACACCCAAACGTCCCCGGACGCCGGTGTCTCCGCCGCGCAGTCGCTCGTCTCCGCGGGCGTCCCGTCCGTCTGTGGCTCCGCGTCGTCCGGCGTGAACGTCCCCGTCTCACAGCAGGCGTTCATCCCGAACGAAATCGTCGGTTGCTCGCCGTCCTCGACGGCGCTGTCCGTCTCGAACCTCGAAGACAACGACTTCATCTTCCGGACTGCACCGTCCGACTTCCTGCAGGGCCGCGTCATGGCGCAGGTCATGGCCGAGCGCCTCGAAGTCAGTTCGGTCTCGACGCTGTACGTCAACAACGACTACGGCCAGCAGCTCTCGGAGCGCTTCTCGAACGTGTTCAGCGACTCGTTCGACGGCGAAGTGTACAATCAGGTCGCGTTCAACATCGGCGAGTCGTCGTACTCCTCGGTCATCGAGACGGCGCTGTCCGGCCCGGAGAACTAAGCGAAAAACTCCGATTTTCTTTCGACGCAAGGCGGTGAGCGGTAGCGTTATCGGTCAGTTTCGAATGTTTCGGACAGAAGACATTTATTCGACTGTTGATACGAGAAGACGATGAAGCGCCGTGCCCTCCTCACGACACTTTCAGGTTCTATTCTCAGTGGTGTCACTGGCTGTCTTGGCTCTGATTCCGAGAGGTCTGCATCGCAACGAACGACAACAGAGCCACCGACTAAACCACCGACAACAGCATCGCCAACACCAGATCAGACACGGACCCAAACACCGGTTTCAAGGGTAAACCTCGGTGTGAAAAACGAGTCCGACCGCGGCCACACACTCTCGGTGCAGGTCACGCAGGCCGACGAAACAGTTCTCGACCAGTCTGTCGATATAGGTCCCGGACCCGGACATTCGATGAGTATTAAGCCCGATATCGTCGGAGAAGGTGTCTATAGCGTCGTGGCTGGACTCGATACCGGTACTCGTCTCCACTACGAGTGGAGCTTCGAAGAAGAGGATAGAGGCCTCGAAATCATCATCACGAGTGACGGAGCGCTCGAACCACGCGAAAACGAGAGTATCGAGTTGAACGACGAGTCACTACCGTACACCGTTTCGGGTGCGAAAGACATTTTCATCCCACCTCGCGTGGTCGTACGAAACGAAAGCAACGACGCCTCTGAACTCACAGTCACACTCGAACACTCTGGTGACCAGTTCTTCGTCCACACCTTTGATGCACTGAGACACCACGAAATTTCGGCTGGCCCGGTAGTGAAATCACACGCGACATACGACGTGTTCGTCGAGACGGCAGACGGGAAGCAGTCGACATACGAGTGGAAACTCGGTGAGTACGCAAATTATCCTGTCTTAGCTGTCCTCATCACCGAGAGTGGAGCGCTGAGAGTTGGGTGTGCGTGGCCCGGGACTGCAGTTATAGTAGTCGAGAACAACGACGATACCCAACACGAAGTGACGGCTACGCTCACCAAGGACGACGTGGTTGTCACCGAAACGACACAGACGGTTGCACCGAGAACCGACCATCTCACCGTTGGCTTCCCAATCGGCGACGAGTACGAGTTGACTGTCGCAACGCCAGCGGGTTCTACCACTGTTCCATACCTCGCCTGTAATAGCGCGAGCACGAAAGCAGAGGTTCAACTCCACGAGGGAGTTCCGACGGTGGAAACAGGGATACTCTCTTGGACGTGACAGCGCTGCGGCTCAGTCTCACCACACAAGTCTCGAAAAGAGGATTGCCGAAGATTACCCGCCGAGGAAGTCCTGCCGGACCTGTTCGTCTTCGAGAAGCGCGGTGCCGGTGTCCATGTAGCGGTTCTGTCCGTTGGCGAGGACGTAGCCGCGGTCGCAGCGCCGGAGCGCCTCCTTCGCGTTCTGTTCGACCATCAGGATGGCCGTGCCGGCCTCGTTAATCTCGTCGATTTTGTCGAACATCTCCTTGACGAGGTCGGGTGCGAGGCCCGCCGAGGGCTCGTCCAAGAGCAGTAGGTCGGGTTCGAGCATGAGCGCGCGACCCATCGCGAGCATCTGCTGTTGCCCGCCGGACATGGTGCCCGCCTTCTGGTCTTTCCGCTCTCTGAGGATGGGGAACCGCTCGTAGACCGCCTCCATGGCGTCCTGTGGCACCTCGTCGAGGATGTACGCGCCCATCTCGAGGTTCTCCTCGACCGTCAGCGTCGGGAAGATGTTGTCGTTCTGCGGGACGTAGCCGATGCCGACGTGGATGATGTCTTCGGGTCGACGCCCGGTGATGTCCTCGTCTTTGAACTGGACCGTTCCGCCCATGTGGGCGGTCAGGCCGAAGACCGACTTCATCGTCGTCGACTTGCCGGCCCCGTTCGGCCCGACGATGGTGACGTACTCGCCGTCGAACACGTCCATGTCGACGTCGGTGAGAATCTGGAGGTCGCCGTAGCCGGCGTCGAGGTCGCGGACGCGAAGGAGCACGTCGTCGCGTCCTTCGACGCCCGCACCGCTCGTCGCGTCGGTGTTGGCGTCGACGCTCATACGTTGCCCCCGAGGTAGGCCTCGATGACCTCTTCGTTGCTCCGAATCTCGTCCGGCGTCCCCTCCGTGAGCACCGAGCCCTGGTGGAGGACGATGACGTGTTCACAGTTGTTCATGATGAGGTCCATGTCGTGTTCGACGAGCAGGAACGTGTAGCCCTGCTCGCGGAGTTCGTGTACGTGTTCGAGCAGTTTCTTCTCCAGTGTGGGGTTGACCCCGGCGAACGGCTCGTCCAAGAGCAGCATGTCTGGGTCGGTCAGAAGCGCCCGCGCCATCTCGAGAAGCTTGCGCTGCCCGCCGGAGAGGTTACCCGCGTACTCCTCTGCGATGTGGGCGATGTCGAAGAAGTCGAGCACCTCCCAGACGCGTTCGAGCAGTTCCTCTTCCTGTTCGCGGACGTCGTCGCGGACGCCCGGTATGACGGAGCGCCACAGCGTCTCGCCGCGCTGGTGTTTCGGCGCCAGCATCATGTTCTCGAGGACGGTCATCTCGCTCAGTTCGCGGGCGATCTGGAACGTCCGAACCATCCCCCGATTGGCGATTTCGTGCGGCTCCTCGCCGGTAATGTCCTCGCCGTTGAACGTGACCGTGCCGGCGTCGGGCTTGAGCATGCCCGTGATGAGGTTGAACGTCGTCGACTTGCCGGCCCCGTTGGGGCCGATGAGACCCGTGAGCGACCCGGCTTCGACCTCGAAGCTGGCCCCGTCGACGGCGGTGATGCCACCGAAGGACTTCTCCAGACCTTCGACCTGAAGCGGGTAGTCGACCGACGTTTCGACGCCGGAGGCGAACGCGCCGAGCGCCCCTTCGTCGACCTTGTTCGCTACGTCTTCGACCGGCTGGTCCGCGGCGTCACTCATCGGTCTCACCTCCCTGAGCCGGGGAATCGACGCCGCCGTCGGTGCGGACCGAGTCGTCGCTGCCGCCGTCGGCGGCCATCGACTTCGGCCGCGACAGCGGGATGACGGACGCCGTCTCCTTGCGGTAGCCGAGCATCCCCTCCGGCCGGTTGTGCATCAGCCAGATGAGCACGAGCCCCATCACGACCAGTTGGAGCTGCCGGATGCTGTCGACCGTGTACAGGAGGAACGGCACGGGGTCGAACTGCGAGATGAGCGGCGAGATGGCCTGCCCGAAGCCGGACGGCGAGTCGAGGTTGGGGAACACCGCCGACACGAGGTTCTGGAAGTACCGCGGCCCCTGGTAGAGCACCGCCGCGAAGACGGCGCCGCCGAGGACGCTCCCCGTGTTCGAACCGGCCCCGCCGATGATGAGTGCGATCCAGACGAAGAACGTCACGCGCGGGCGGAAGAAGTTCGGGGTCACCGCGCCCTGCGGGACGAGCCAGAGGATGCCGGCGAGCCCCATGAGCGCACAGCCGAGCATGAACGACTTGATTTTGAACCGGTCGGTGTTCTTTCCGAGGGCGTTCGCGACGTCCTCGTCCTCGCGGATGGCCTTCAGCACGCGACCGAACGGCGATTCGCCGGTGCGCTTGAGAAGCCAGTAGAACGCCGCGACGAACCCGAGGAGCAACAGCCCGTAGACGAGGCCGTCGACGACTGGCTTGGGGTTCCTCGGCACGAGGACTTGGAAGGCATCGACGAAGCCGAGATACCCGTTCCAGAGACCGACGCCGCGAAGCAGCGCCTCCAGCGGCGGAGCGAAGTCGAGGATGAGACCTGACCCGCCGCCGAATCCGACGCGGTTACCGAACAGCTGGAACTGCTGGAGTTCGCCCGAGAGGAAGCTGAACCGGACGATTTCCGACATGGCGATGGTGACGATAGCCAAGTAGTCCGCCCGCAACCGGAGCGCCGGGAGCGCAACCACGAGTCCCAAGAGCGCGGCCGCGAGCATCCCAGCGAGGATGCCGACCCAAAGCGGCAGGCCGAGGCCGCCGACCTGCGCTGCGCCGCCGGCGACGTACGTCGGCTTCGTCACGATGGCCGTGACGTAGACGCCGACGGCCATGAAGCCGACAATACCGATGTTGAACAGCCCGGTGTACCCCCAATGGAGGTTGAGCGCGAGCGACAGCATGGCGAAGACGCCGATGTAGAACGTCAGCGTCGCGATGGAGTTGAGCTGTCCGCGGAGCGTGTATCCGAGGACGAGCCCCGCGAGGACGTACGCGAGGTACGTCGCGAGGAGAACCAGCACGATGAGGCCCGCGTCGCCGCCCGGGATGCGGGCGGTAAAGTCGTCGCGGACGCTCATGCGGTCGCCCTCCCGCTGAACAGCCCGGACGGTTTCACGAGGAGGATGACAATCATGACGACGAAGGCCGCGGCCCGCGAGAACGCCGAGGGAATCCACAGGACCGACATCGACGCCGTCAGTCCGATGACGAGGCCACCGGCGATGGCCCCGTAGATGGAGCCGATGCCACCGAGGATGACCGCGGCGAAGATGAGAAGCAAGAGGAGCCACCCGTCGTTGAACCCGAGCGTCCCTTTCCAGAGGATGAACATGTACCCCGCGACGCCGGTCAGCCCGCCGCCGATAATCCACGTCGCGCGGACGACGCGCTCGGTCGAGATACCGGTGATGAGCGCGAGGTCCTTGTTGTCGGCCATCGCGCGCATCGCCTTGCCGAGTTTCGTCCGCTGTAAGAGCACGTGAACCCCGAGCATCAAGGCCGAGGCGACCACGAGAAGCGTGATGTCGTGAGCGTTGATGAAGACCGTACCGTCGATGAAGTACAGCGACACCGACGGCGGCTGAGCGGTTGTCCCGCGCACGTCAGAACCGAAGACGAACTGCATCAGGTAACGCAGCGCGAACGCGACGCCGATACTCGTGATGAGGAGGGTGATGCCGTCCTCGTTCCGAATCGGTTTGAAGATGGTGCGGTCGACCGCGAGCGACAGCGCGATAGCGAACGCGCCGGAGACGACGATGCCGGCGACGACCGCGAGCGGCGTCGAGAGCATCCCGATGCCGAGCGTTCCGCCGTAGACCGACCCCCCGGCCCCGACGAGCAGGAGCGCGCCGATGTCGGCACGTCCGAGTCCGGCGATGAGGTACGTCGTCGCCCACCCCGAGAAGGCCCCCGCGGTGATGTAGTCGCCGTGCGAGAAATTAGCGAAGTTTAGAATGCTGTACGTCATCGACAACCCGATGCCCGCGAGGCCGATTACGAGCCCCCGCATCAGACCATCCCAGACCAGCGTGCCAATGTCGGCAAACTGCGTCTGCCCTGTTGCTAACCCGCGAAGCAAGTCACCGAGAAGTACGACTACGATGACCGCCAAGACGAGCGCGAACGGACGCTCGATGGCGAACTGCCTGCCACGGGAGTAGGTTTCGGCAATACCCATTGATAACTATCCTCATGATATGTGCGGACGATAAACATAGATAAATCTTTCTTCATCGGTCGTCTTTACTGACCCCGCTTGGCACCCCGCAGGGCCGCGATTACCTGATTTCGGTCCGAATCGCCGACACTTAAAAGCGGATAGAGCCCCGACAGGACCCATGCGCGTCAGTTCGGCGGCGTTTTCCGACCTCGACGACCTCGCCGACCTGTGGGTGGAACTTGCCGCGGACCAGCGGACGTTCGGGTCGCACCTCCGTGCCGACGCCAACCGGACGCCGATACGGGAGGCGCTGGCGCGACACGTCGCCGCCGACGGCGTGCTCGTCGCCCGCGAGGGACAGGAGAACGACGCGACCGGAGAGGCCGACGAAGGCGACGGAGGCGGCGCGGAGAACGTGGGAGACACAGAGACGGGTGACATCGTCGGGTTCGTCATGTTCGACATCGAGGCGGGGGCGTACGAGCAGGACGCGACCCGCGGGATGATTCGGAACCTGTTCGTCCGACCGGTGTACCGAGACGCCGGGGTCGGCGCGCGGCTACTAGCGGCGGCGGAGGCCGCACTCGGAGAGGCCGGCGCTGATACCGTCGCGCTGGACGTGCTGGCGGACAACGACGCCGCCCGTCGGTTCTATCGGCGGCACGGCTACCAGCCGCACCGCGTCGAACTGGAGAAATCGATGCGAAACGATACACACTCAAAGGAGGACCGGTAATCGACGGACGCGCCAGGAGAGCATGGGCGGTTCATGCACTCGACTTGTAATCGAGACTTCGTGGGTTCAAATCCCACTCCTGGCTTCCTTCGCCGGTTCGGCCGTTTTCTGCGCCCCACGCGGGCCCCGCGTTCAGTCGCCGCGAGCCGGAACCACGCCCGTGGTTCGTCGAGACGGGTTCAGTTCCGCCTCGCGGGCGGCCGGACCCGAATGAGGAGAAGCGACCCCGGCACTCCGAGGACGAGCGCCCGAAACGGATTATGCTTGATGATAACGTCGGGGTCGAGCGGCTCCGACTGGAGGTCGGTGATGCGGATACACGAGTAGTAGACCGTGACGTGAGTGAGCACGTACGCGAACGCCGCGGGGACGACGACCGGATACCGGATGCCGCCCATCGCGAGGCCCTCGAATGCGAGGGCGGTGAGCGCCGAGATGAACAGGAGGTTTCCCAGTTGGAGCGTGACACCGGTCAGCGCCGTTATCGCGGTGTCGAACAGGGACGCGCCGTAGGGTGTGTACGTGAGCGCAGTGACGACTGCCACCGCTCCGAGAAAGAGCCCGGCGAACAACCCAGACAACGCGTACACGAACTCCATTGGAGGACCGTTACGGGACCGACGGAGGCGATGAATTTAGTTCTACCCCTCGTTATCGCGGTCGAAAATTAGAAATCCGTCGAGTGCGGCGGGGACACGGCGTCGAGACGGAATTTTATCTTTATTCGGAACGTCGTGTTCGGTATGAACGCGACCGACCAATTCATGCTCGCCGTGACGCTTCTCATCTTCGCGCTCCTCGTCGTCGGCCTCCTTCTCGCACTCGTCTAGGGAGAAAACTTATGTGATATTCATGGAGGATACTAGATACCATGCCGGAATGTCAGAACTGTGGTTCGTTCGTGACGCCCGCATACGCCCGAGTCTTCACTCCCGATGGCATGGAGAATCCGCGCGTCTGCCCGAACTGCGAGGATATGGTCCGCGACGGCGCACAGGTACGGGCGGCGCGGTCGCCGAGAAATCACTGACTCGCCGAACCGTCACTGAGCGACGTGGTAGCGTTCGGCGTCTTGTCGGACGAAGCCGCGCTTCGACAGCGTACTGAGGATGCTGTAGAGGGCGATTTTCTTCATCTCCAGCCCGTTCTGCAGGTCGGTGATGGACGCGCCGTCGTGCGTGGTGAGATAGAGGTACACGAGTTTGGCCGAGGGCGATTCGAGTTCGCCGGGGACTTCGATGGTCGGAACCGTCTGTTGCATGGTCGTTGTCATCCTGTTTGCTTCGACGATAATAAAACTCTCTTACAACAATCGTCGAAGAACCGCGGTCGGGGGTGAGGCGTCGAACGTCCCGAATTCGAGAGAATCGTTGTATTCGTCACGAACGTACATCGGATAATCGTCGGTGTTCGACGCCCCCGACTTCGACTGTCGTCGAAGTGAGCGAGTCACCGACCATCGGGTGGCGAGGCCCGGCGACCCGCGGTTCCGAGACGGAAGGGGCGGGAGTCGAACCACGCGAAGCCATTGAAAACCACCGGACCGACCGCGAGGGCCTGCGCCGGTGTGCTCTACCACTGAGCCACCCTTCCGGGCGGACGTAGGGGTCGAGCGGGCAAATAGCCGTTGGTGGGCCCCGGCCGCGGTCACGCGATTCGGCGCGCTGAGCGCGTCGGTGCGCCGCTCGGGGGGGCGGCGTCGAAAGAAAGGGCGTCTGCGACTCGGACGAGTCGCGGTCGGCTCAGTAGCTCCGGACCTTCGGCTCGTACGTCTTGTCCTCGCCTTCGAGGATGACCGGCTTGTACCAGAGTTCCGGGCGGCCGTCGTTCCACGAGAGCATCGTGTGCTTGAGCCACTCCTCGTCGCGGCGCTCTTGGTACTCCTTGCGCCAGTGGGCACCGCGGAACTCGTTGCGCGCGAGCGCGCCGAGCGTGATGGCCTCCGCGATGTCGAGGATGTTGCGCGTCTCCAGCGTCTGGAGCAGGTCCGTGTTGAACGTCCGCGACTTGTCGGCCACGAACACGTCCTGATAGAGTTCGCGCGCCTCGCGGATGTCGCGGAGCGCGTCCTTGAGGGCCGACTCCTCACGGAAGACGTTCACGTTGCGCGTCATCGACTTCTGGACGCGCTCGCGAATCTCGGCCTGCTGGATGCCGTCTTCTCGCTCCAGGAGGGTGTCGATGGTCTCGCGCTCGTCTTCGACGGCGCGCTGGACGAGGTCCGCTCCGGAGACGGACGCGCCCGCGTCCGCCGCCGTGCCGCCGTCGGCGACGGCGTCCCCACCGATGCCCGCTTCGCCGAGTTCGACCGGCGACTCGACCTCGCCGAGCTCGTAGTCGCCGACCTTCCCGGTCGTGATTCTGGCTTCCTCCATGTCCTTGCCCGCGGCGTGGTGACCGGCGCGCTTGCCGAAGACGATGAGTTCGGGGAGCGCGTTGCCGCCGAGGCGGTTGCCGCCGTGGACGGAGGCGCAGGCGCACTCGCCGGCCGCGTAGAGGCCGGAGATGCAGGTCTCGCCGTTCTCGTCGGTCTCGATGCCGCCCATCGCGTAGTGCTGGCCGGGCTTGACCGGCATCGGCGCGTCGAGGGGGTTGACGCCCTCGAAGTCCTCCGAGAGGTGGACGATGTTCTCGAGGCGGTCGATGATGCGCTCTTCGCCGAGGTGGCGCATGTCGAGGTGGACGTACTCGTCTTCGATACCGCGGCCCTCGTTGACCTCCGTGAGCTCGGCCCGGGAGACAACGTCGCGCGAGGCGAGTTCGCCGAGGTTGTTCGCGTAGCCGTACTCGAACATGAAGCGCTCGCCGTTCTCGTTGTAGAGGATGCCGCCCTCGCCGCGGACGCCCTCGGTGATGAGAACGCCCGTCGAGGGGAGCGTCGTCGGGTGGAACTGGATGAACTCCATGTCCTCCATCGGCGCGCCGGCGCGGTAGGCCATCGCGACGCCGTCGCCGGTGTTGGCGACCGCGTTCGTCGTGTGGTCGTAGACCTGTCCGAGGCCGCCGGTGGCGAGGATGACGCCGTTGCGGGCGCGGAAGCCCTCGACCTGCCCGGTCTGAACGTCGTAGGCGACGATGCCGTGGCAGTTCCGGTCCTCGGGCTTCTCCTCGTCGGAGACGGCCAACCGGGTCACGTGCCACTCGTCGTAGACCTTGATGCCGCGCTTGACGAGCTGCTCGTACATCGTGTGGAGCAGCTGGTGGCCCGTCTCCGCACCCGCGTAAGTGGTCCGTGGGAACGAGAGCCCACCGAACGGTCGCTGGCTGACGCGGCCGTCGTCGTCACGGGAGAACGCCATCCCCCAGTGTTCGAGCTTGATGGTCTCTTTCGGGCTGTCCTTACAGAGGGTCTCGGCCGCCGGCGCGTCGGCCAGATAGTCCGAGCCCTTCATCGTGTCGTACGCGTGGTCCTCCCACGAGTCGCCTTCGCGGAGCGCGGCGTTGATGCCGCCCTCCGCCGCGCCCGTGTGACTTCGGACCGGGTGGAGCTTCGACACGATGGCCACGTCGGCCCCTTCCTCGTGTGCCGCAATCGCCGCGCGCAGGCCCGCCCCGCCCGCGCCGACTACGATAACGTCGTGTTCGTACATGGTGTGTTTGGGTGTGTCGTAGGGTTGGTCGAACTTCAGGGTTTCACCGGGAAGTTCACCAGAACTTCAGGTTGTTCTTAATCGCCTCGCGCTTGAGTTCCTGGATGTGCTCCGTGAGAGGGATGTCCTTCGGGCACACCTCGGTACAGGAGAACTGGGTCTGACAGCGCCAGACGCCGTGTTCCTGTTCGAGGATTTCGAGGCGGCGCTGCTTCATGTCCTCGCCCTCGCGTTCGTCCATGGCGAAGCGGTAGGCCTTGTTGATGGCCGCGGGACCGAGATACTCGTTGTCGCCGGCGGCGATGTTACACGAGGACATACACGCGCTACACCAGATGCAGCGGGTGGACATCTTGACCTTCTCGCGGTTCTCGCGCGTCTGGCGCTGCTCGTCGAGTTCGTCGTCGGGAAGCGAGTTCGTCTGGAAGTACGGCTCGACCGACTCCATCTGGTCGTAGAAGTGCTCCATGTCGACGACGAGGTCCTTGACCACGTCGGCGTGCGGGAGCGGTTCGACCCGAATCGGCTCCGAGAGGTCCGACAGCTGGGTCTTACAGCCGAGTCGCTGTGACCCGTTGACGAACAGCGCGTCGGACCCGCAGATGGCCTGCCGGCAGGAGTGCCGGAAGGTAAGCGAGGAGTCGTAGTGGTCCCGCGCCCACATGAGCGCGTCGAGGACCGTCATCCCCTGCTTGTACGGGACGTGGAAGTCGTCGAAGCGGGGCTCCTGTTTCTCCGGCACCTCGGGGTCGTAGCGGAAGACCTTGAGGTGGAACGTGTCGTCCGCGGAGCGCGCCTTCTCGGCCGCCTCGGCCTCGCGCTGCTCTTGGACTCGCTCGGCGCGCTCGCGCTTTTTCGCGTCGCGCTTCTGCTTGCCGGCGGACGCCGTCTCCGTGGCCGATTCCTCTTCGACAGATTCGGGAACTTGCGTGCTCATTAGATGGGAACACCTCCGGCCCACGCGAGGGCCGTGCGGACGCCCTGCACGATGAGGAGGACGCTCGCGAGACCGAGAATCGCCTTGACCGCCGTCTTCCGGGTACCCGTGAGGCCCTGGTTGACGAGGGCGTTGTAGACGCCGTTGACCCCGTGGAACGTCGCGGTGACGAGGAACAGGATCATCAGCGAGAAGTACGTCAACTGCTCCATGCGCGCCTGTGAGAGGGCGAACGTCACTTCGTCGGCGTGGTTGACGAAGTGGAGCAGGAAGAAGTGGAACGCCAGCACCACGACGAGGAAGGCGGCGGTCAGCCGCTGCCAGAGCCACCGCCGGCCGCCGGGTTCGAAGGACGTGTATCGTTCTGCCATTAGATGCTCACCCCCGAGAGGAACGTGGGAACGCTCGCGACGACGATGACACCCGTGAGGATGAGCGACGCGTAGAAGCTCTTGTCCTGTGCTTCCAGCCCGACGCCCAGGTCGACGAACAGCAGTCGCAGTCCGTTGAGGATGTGAAACACCGCCACCGCGAGCAGCCCGACTTCCAGAATACGCACGACCAAGAGACTCTCCAGCGCCTGAATCGTGTTCGTGTACGCCGCCGCGCCCGAGAGGGCCGTCGACAACACGGCGATGTGGGTGAAGAGATAGCCCACAAGCACCCAGCCGGTGAACTTGTGGAATATCCAGGCCCACATGCCGGCCGAGAACTCCCGCCATCTGCTGAAGTCCTCGATGAGGCCCCGATTGTAAGACTGACTCATGCTCTTGTGAGTGTCGGGAAGGGGAGGGTATAGAACTTACGTGTATGGAGTTTCGTGAGGGTTGGCAAAAGTCGCCGGCCCCCGAATATCTCGGGGCGGGACGGCCGGTCTCAGAGCGTCGGCTCGGGAGTGCCGGACTGCTCGCGCTCGACGACGCGCCGCACCTTGTCTTTCAGTTCGACGAGATGGCAAAGCGGGTTCCCGGGGTAGACGACCGGATTCTCGAGGACGCCGACGAGCAGGCCCGTGAAGGGGGCGACGACGGTGACGTTGTCGTCCTTGAACGGGTTCGTAATCGTGCAGATGCGGTCGCCCTCGTGGACGAGTGCGCCGCGGTCGTGGTGCATGTCGACGATGCCGCCCGCGTCGGCGCGGAGCCACGTCTTCTCGTTTTCGTCCGAGATGACGGTCCGCCAGCCCGGCCAGTTGACCGTCGAGGTCTCTCGGAGGCCGTACTCGGCGAAGACGCTCTCGACGCCCGCGAGCGCCTCGTCGATGAGTTCGCGCTGGAAGCGGTGGGCCTCGCCCATCTCGACGGTGATAGCCGGCGTCCCGTTCGCCGACGACTCCGTTCGGAGCATCCCGCTGGACCCGGAACTGTCGATGATGACGTGCGAACCGAAGGCGTTGGCGAGTCGCGCGACCGCGGGGTCGGACATGTCCGCGCGGACGTGGAGCATGTTGGTCCGTCCCCGCGTCGACGTGTGGAAGTCGATGCCAAGGTCGCAGGGTGCGATGAAGTTCTGGTAGATGCGGTGGGCCATCCGCTTGGCCCCCGTGGAGGTCTCGGAGCCCGGGAACGACCGGTTCAGGTCGCGGTCGTAGATAGGGAGGTACCGCTGTTGGGCGAGGAACGCAGGGACGTTCATCACCGGCATGCAGACGAGCGTGCCCGCGAGGTCCGCGAGGTCCCACTCGTAGGCCACCTCGCGGACGACCTCGATACCGTTCAGTTCGTCGCCGTGGGCGGCGGCGGAGAGGAACACGGTCGGCCCCGGCTGCTCCCCGTTGATGATGGTGACGGGGATGCGAACCGGGTCGCCGAGATACGTCTCGGAGATGCCGTACCGGATGTCCTGTGTCTCGCCCGGCTCGACCTTCCCGCCGTTGTAGGTGAAGGCCTCGTTGTCGGCCATGTGATGCGATGGGAGGGCCGGGGTTATAAACGGTCGCGACGGACCGCCCGACGCCGCCCTCGCGGCCGCGAACCGCGGGCGGCCGGCTCTCGACCGTCATGTCTTTGAAACCGGGAGGATATCAACTGAGTATGTCCACCACAGACGACGCCGTGCGTGTCGGCGTGCTTTCTCTGCACAACAGCAAGGAGACGAAGGCAATCCTCAACGCGGTCGAAGACCTCGGTCACGAGCCGGTGTGGCTCCGTCGGGAGAACGCGGCGGTCAGCATCGAAGACGGCGAGGTGACAGTCGAGCCTGAGGTGGACATCATCGCGAACCGACTGCTCCTGTCGAACACCGAAGAGCCCGCCGAACTCCTCGGGCTGGCGACGACGTTCAACCGCATCCGGCCGATGCTCAACGAGCCGAACGCGGTCCTCGCGGCCATCCACAAGTTCGCCACCGCCGCGACGCTCGCCAACTGGAACATCCAGGTGCCCGACGCGCTGCTCGCGCTCTCGAACGACCGGCTGAACAAGGGCCGCGAGCGCTTCGGCGACGTCGGCGTCTACAAGTCCGCCATCGGCACCCACGGCGGCGGGACGTGGAAGGTCGACCTGACCGAGCCCGTGAACCCGAAGGTCGGTAACCGACAGGCGTTCCTGCAGAAGCTCATCGACCGCGACGGCGACCGCCACCGCGACCTGCGCGTCTACATCGTCGACGGCGAAATCATCGGTGCGATGTACCGCTACGCCCCGGACGGCGACTGGCGGACCAACGTCGCCCTCGGCG
>NZ_JAMYJY010000065.1:0-21910 GCF_024136985.1 Haloferax sp. AB510 | reverse complement strand
ACCTGCTCTGCGTCACCGGCGAACTCGGCCGGTCGGCCGCCGCCGTCCGCCTGTTCGAGGCGGGCGAGACCGTCCGCGCGAACGACCTCTTCCGGTTCACGCCCCGCGTCGCCGCCGGCGTCGCCCTCCGCGGGTCGGCCACGGCGATGATGGATTCGAGCGACGGCCTCGCCCGCTCGGTCCACCAGCTCGCGGAGGCCAGCGACTGCGGTTTCGAACTCGACTTCGACGCGCTCCCGGTCCACGACGGCGTCGCCGAGGTGGCGACCGATTCCGACGACAGGCGCGACCTCGCGGCGTTCTTCGGCGAGGACTTCGAACTCGTGTTCACGCTCCCCGAGTCGGCGCTCGACGCCGCCCGCGACGCGGCGGACGTGCCGCTCACGGTGGTCGGGAAGGCGGTCGAGAAATCCGCTGAGGCCGCCGTCATCGCCGACGGCGAGCCCGTTCCGGACCGCGGTTACACCCACGGCGGCGACGAATAGCTGACGCCGTTGGCAGCTACGGTTACTATCCGGTCGTCGAAGCCCCGGACACAGCCGAACTAACTGCCGGTCAGTTGAACCGCGATGTCTGCGATAACGTACGACGGAGCGATGACCATCACCGCGTAGGAGATAATCTGCGCAAGGCCGCCGAATATGCTCGCTGGGAAGGTGAACCCAGAGAAATCGCACGTCAGTGTTACCATCGCCAACAGGAATAACCCGACGACGTGGTAGAGTTCGTTTCTCTCCATAGGCGACGTCGAAGCTGTCTGGTGAAATACATTATGTCCGATTCGGCCCTGGCCTCACGGCGGCTTCACCCGACCGGTAGCCAAACGAACGGGTGGCGATTTGTGGCAGTCTCAGCTAGCTATTCAACACATCATACCCGTCCTATTGAGCTGTTTCACGGCCCGAGTAACCCTCTCTTCGCACTGCCGTCCGCCCGCGCCCTATCCCGGAATGACCTGAACCGGCACGAGGAGGAAACACGCCGCGCCGAGGGCGAACGTAAAGAGGCCGACGGCCATCCGAGCCGGTCCGAGCGGCGTCTCGTCTATCGGCTTCGCCGGCCCGTTGTAGGCGATGAACGTCGACATCAGCCCCCAGAAGAACCACAGGCCGACGGACTGGTTGAGGCCGAGGCCGCGGACGTAGTGGAGGTAGCCGGCGATGCCGAACAGGACGAGCGGGACGGCCGCCGCGAGCGACTCCTGGCGCTCGCCGAGCATCGCCCGGACCATGTGGCCCCCGTCGAGTTGACCGACGGGGAGCAGGTTGAGGACAGTGAAGAACATCCCGACCCAGCCGCCGATGACGACCGGGTGGACGACGGTTCGGGGGTCGGCGTACTCCGTCGGCTGACCGAGGACGGTCGCGATAGCGTCGAGGAGCGGCGGATTGTTGAAGACAATGGTGTCGGCCGACCCGGCGAGGACTCGACTCGGGACGGTCATCGGTTCGAGCGAGAGGCCGATGACGGTGACGACGATAGTCGCCGCGAGGCCGGCGAGCGGGCCGGCGACGCCGATGTCGAACAGCGTCTTCCGGTCGGGCATCTGCCCGCGCATACGGATGATAGCACCGAGCGTGCCGAACGGGAAGATAAACGGGATGAGATAGGGCAGCGAGACGTTGACGCCGTGGTATCGACCGACTGCGTAGTGGCCGAGTTCGTGGACCGAGAGGACGCCGAGGACGGCGGCGGTGAAGGGCCACGCCCGCAGGAGCACGAGCGGGTTCGCGGTGATGTCAGACAGGGGGATGTAGTACCACGCGTACGCGCCGACGAAAAGCGTCGAGAGGACCGTCAGCGCGAACAGCGTGATGTTCTTCCACGGGATTCCCTCGACACCCTGCGAGGCCGGTTCGACGATCACCACGTCAGTCTGTCCGAGTTCCGAGACCTGCGCTTGCACGTCGTAGCCGGCCTGCCGGAACGACGGCCAGATTTCGCGGACGAGCATCTGCTCGGGGACGAGCGACTCGCCGTAGTAGATTCGTCGGCGACCGTCTGACCGCACTTCGTGAACGTCGAAGACGGCGCGAAGTGCTTCCACCGGCGGTCCGTCCGCCGATTCGGACTGTTCCATCGACGGCAGGTAGGCGCGGGACGTTCATAAACCCCGTGACGGTCCGTCTTTGAGCCGTCGGCGACGACCGAGACGGCTCTCGCTCGGTTCGTCTGCGACCAACTTGAGAAACCGGAGCGTCGCCGAAAGCGTGCGGTCGTCGCCGTCGAGCGGGCGGGCCGTCATCGGGGGTGTGTGGTGGAGACCGTTCCAGCGGGCTTACGCGGGGGTTCGGTTACGCTGTGCCGTGGGAGGGGCATCGGTTCGTCGGCGTCACGAACCGGACGGGGCAGTCGGGCAGTCGGGTGGTCGAGTCGCGTCTCGGCTTGGGTTCCGAGCGCGCTCGGTGTGTGCTGTGGGGCTGTGGGTCGTTGCGGGGTCGCGTTCAGTTCGTCCGGGGACCGTCCGGGCGGTGCGCGGTGTTGGCGCTGGCGTCGGTCGGGACCGGGGCGGGCAATGCGGGCTTCAGGCGGTCTCGACGCGCCACGTGGTCGCACTCGTGTACGACCACTTCTCGATGGTCAGGTCCGTCGCGGAGTCGCGGAGCTTGACCATCAGTGCGCCGATTTCCTTGGGAGACAGGCCGACGTCGTCGGCGATGAATTTGCTCTTGAAGTACATCTCGCCGTCTTTCGCACGGTCGAGCAGGTACTGCTTGAGGCGGTCTTCCTTGGAGCTACTGTCGGTGGAGGGGGGTACTGTTGCGCTCATCTGGTACACCTCACTTCCACCTAATGGCCTATCACCTGTTATAAAGGAAGGTCCGTTAGAATTAGTTCGGCCGCTTTCAGCTTGAATCGACTCAAAGGGTACATTTTAGGAATCTTTGAAATCAGCTTAGATTTTTTAGAATCTATTTTGAGAAATCCTTTCTGAGAGAACTATGTTGAATATATGGGGGCAAATACGCCCCGTTTCACCCCGTCAGACGCCGAATTTTGCGGCAACAAAGTCCGCAATATCGGCCGATTTTCGCGCCTTCGCGACTATCCGCGTATTCTGAATAATCCGCCCTACCTCAGCGGTCGTGGACCCAGAACTCTTCGTCGGTGGTCGTCTCTTTCTTGAATATCGGTACCTCGTCTTTCAGGCGGTCGATGCCGTCTTCGACCGTTCTGAACGCCTCTCGCCGGTGGCCGGCGAGGACGACGACGAACACGATGTCCCCCCCCGTCGCCGATGACGCCCACCCGGTGGTGCATGAGGACGCGGAGAACGCCGTCGCGCTCCTCCAGTTCCGCCGAAATCGCGGCCATCTTCGACTCTGCGACGCCGTCGTACTTCTCGAATTCGAGGCTGAGCGTCGGGTCGTCGTCTTCCGATTCCTTCGCGCGCACCCGCCCGGTGAACGTCGCAATCGCTCCGGCGTACACCTCCAGCGGGTCCGCCTTCGCGCGCTCGACCAGCGTTTCGAGCGTGATGTGCGGCTCGTGTGAGTCGATTTCGGCGGCGAGGGACGCCACATCCGCCGCCCCCGCCGTTTCGGCCTCTGCGACGACGTTCGCTGCGTCGGCACCCGCGAGCGCGACGGTCGGGACGCGAGCGTCGGGGAATCCCGAGAGAAGCGCGTAGTCGTACTCCGCAGAGAGGTCGTCGAGGAGGTCGTCGAGGTCACGGTCGTCGCCGGTTCCAACCCAGTTGCCGTCCGGCGAGAGCCCGTACGCGGCGGCGGCGCTGTCTGTCGACTCCGGTTCGGTCGCGCTCTCGGGGAGCGATTCGACGGTGGCGACGCGGCCGTCCAACTGCGCGGCGAGTCGGTCGCAGAGCGTCGTCGCGCCCGCGCCGACGATTCCGAGGACGTGCATACCCGAAGGACGGCCCGCGGCGGTTTAAGATTGCTCCGTGCCGGTCTCGTCGGACTCGGCCGACGGCTCCGCCTCGGCGCGCGGGCGGGTCCGATAGAGGTGGACGGCGATGGCCACGCCGGCCAGACTGAGAAGCGTCGCCACCCACGGGGCCGCCGCGCCGACGTGCGTGTCGGCCGTCGCGGGGAGCGTATCGAACTGCCAGAGCGCCCAGCCGACGGAAAAACAGGCCACCAATGCCCAGTTGAAGACGGTCCGCCGGTCGAACTCGCCGCGTCGGTGGCGGGCGAGAATCGCTCCGAGGGCGAGCACCCAGCCGACGACGATGAGCGTGACCGTCTCCACGGTGACGAGTCGCATACCGGTAGTCGCCGCGAGAGTGGTTTAAAGCCCCCGACACGGGCGTCTCGCACTTGATAACCCTTAAGATGCGCTCACGGATATCCGTGTGCAATGAGAGTCGTCATCTCCATCGGCGGAAGCGTGCTCGCGCCGGACCTCGACGCCCGACGCGTGGAGGGTCACGCCTCCGTCGTCGAAACGCTCGCGCGAGACGGGTGCGAAATCGGTGCAGTCGTCGGCGGCGGCGGCGTCGCCCGTGACTACATCGGTGCCGCCCGCGACCTCGGTGCGAACGAGGTCCAACTCGACCAGATCGGCATCGACGTGACCAGAATCAACGCCCGCCTACTCATCGCGGCGCTCGGCTCGCAGGTCGACCCCAAGGTCGCCCACGACTACGAGGACGCCGGCGACGCCATTCGGCGCGGCGACATCTCGGTCATGGGCGGCGTCATGCCCGGTCAGACCACCGACGCCGTCGCGGCCGCGCTCGCCGAGTACGTCGACGCCGACCTGCTCGTCTACGCGACCAGCGTCGACGGCGTGTTCAGCGCCGACCCGAAGACCGACTCCGACGCGACGAAGTTCGAGGAGATGACCGCCGCGGAACTCGTCGGCGTCATCGGCGACATCGAGATGAACGCCGGGTCGTCCGCCCCGGTCGACCTCCTCGCCGCGAAGCTCATCGAGCGCGCGAAGATGCGCACCATCGTCCTCGACGGCACGGACCCCGACCGCATCACGCCGGCGGTCCTCCGCGGCGAGCACACGGGCACCGACATCATCCCCGAGGGCGGCGACGAACCGACCTACTGGGCCCCCTGAGATGACGACCGACGACCCCTCCCGCGGCGACGCTCCCGCCGCGGACGCGACCGACGGCGACGGCAACGCGGCCGCCAATCACCACGGCTTCTGGGCCGACGAGGTCGCCGACGAAATCGAGGCCCGCGACCCCGACGAGCCGGTCGTAATCAAGGGTGGCGTCTCGCCGTCCGGCGTGGCCCACCTCGGCAACTTCAACGAGATTATGCGCGGCTACTTCGTCGCCGAGGTGCTCCGCGAGCGCGGCCACGAGGTCCGGCAGGTGTTCACCAGCGACGATAAGGACCCGCTCCGGAAGCTCCCGCGAAAGCTCGCCGACGCCGACGGCAACATTGTCGGTCTCGGCGAGGTCGACGCCGGCGCGCTCGGCCGCAACCTCGGCAAGCCGTACACGTCGATTCCGGACCCGTTCGGCGAGGCCGAGTCGTACGCGGCGCACTTCGCGGCGCTCCTGAAGGCCGACGCCGACCGCCTCGGCGTCCCGGTGGAGATGATTTCCAACACCGAACTGTACGAGAACGGTGATTTCGACCCCGTGGTCGAACACGTCCTCGAACACGCCGACACCGCCCGCGAGGTGCTGGGCGAGTACCAGTCGAAGGTCGACGAGGATTACGTCCCCTTCAACCCCGTCTGCGCCGAGTGCGGCAAAATCACGGAGACGGTCACGGACATCGACCTCGACGCCGGCACCGTCGACTACGTCTGCACCGACATGACCGTCGGCGACAACACCATCGACGGCTGCGGCCACGAGGGGACCGCGACGTTCCGCGAGGGCAAACTGCCGTGGCGCTTCGAGTGGCCCGGCCAGTGGCAGGTCCTCGGCGTCGACTTCGAGCCGTTCGGCAAGGACCACGCCGAGGGCTCGTGGCCTTCCGGCAAGGACATCGCCGAGAACGTCCTCGGCATCGAGCCGCCGGTGCCGATGGTGTACGAATGGTTCACGCTCAACGGCGAGGCGCTGTCGTCGTCCGCCGGTAACATCGTCACCGTCGCGGAGATGCTCGACCTGCTCGAACCCGAGGTGCTCCGGTACTTCTTCGCGCTCAACCCGCGGAAGGCCCGTGATCTCGACCTCACGCGACTCGACCAGCTCGTGGACGACTTCGACCGCTTCGAGCGCGCCTACTTCGGCGAGGTCGACGACGAGAGCCTGACCCGGTTCGCCGAGCGCGCCTACCCGTTCGTCGTCGACGAGGTCCGCGAGGACCGGATTCGACTCCCGTACACGTTCGCGGCCGTCCTCGGCATGACCGACGACGAGGACCTGCGCGTCAAGATGGCCCGCAACGAGGGCTTCTTCGACGAGGACACGCCCGACGAGGTGGTCGAGGAGGCGCTCGACCGGGTCGAACGCGCCCGCCGCTGGGCCGAGAAGATGGACAACCAGTACAACTACCGCCTGCAGGTCGAACTCCCCGAGTTCGACTTCGAACCCGCGGTCGAAGCCGCCCTCGACGACCTCGCTGACTTCGTCGCGGAGGGCCACGACGGCGAGGCGATTCAGGGCGAAATCTACGAGACGGCGCGCCGCCACGACATCGAGATGGGCGACTTCTTCGCCGCCGGCTACCGCCTGTTCTTCGACGCCGAACAGGGGCCGCGGCTCGGCGAGTTCCTCGGCGAGCTAGAGCGCGACTTCGTCGTCACGCGACTCCGCCGCGAGGACTGACCTCGCCCGAACCGCGGTTCGCTGTTTGCGGTTCGATTCTCACGCCCGACGACCCGCGAGCAGCGCCGCCGCACCGAGCCCCGCGACTGCGAGCGCGCCGACTCCCGTGCCGAAGCCGGGGATGCCGGTGTCGGTCGTCGACGCCGAGGTGGTCGTCGACGCTGCGTCCTCGACGACGACGCCCTCGGCCTCCGCGAGCGCGTTCGACCCGTTACGGACCGAGACGGAGAACGTCGAGCCCGGCGGAATCTCCGAGAAGTCGAGGGTCGCCGAGAAGTTCCCGTTCTCGCCGACGACGGCCTCGCTCGTCTTGAGGAACCGCGGGCTCGTGTCGCCGGCCGACTGGACGCGGACCGAGAGCGTCGTCCCCGCTTCGAGGTCGCTCGTTCCCCGAATCGTCACGTCTTCGGCCTGCGTGACGGTCACGTTCCCGCCGGTCGTCGCGAGCGACACCGACGAGGCGTTCTGTGCTGCGGCCGCGGTCGTCCCGCCGACGAGGGTGGCGCAGACGAGGGCGGCGACGACGAACCAACGGAGTCGGATTCGTTCGAACATGCCATCCGACACTACTCGAATCCGCGAAAAATAGTTACCCGAATGTCAAATAACTCTTTGAGTTACCGGCGGCGTGTGGGCGATGACTCGGCCGGTTTCAGTTCTCCTCGATGGCGTCTATCACGACCGCACCGACGACGGCGAGTCGCGGGTCGATACGCTCGCGGTCCACGTCGATAGTGTACTTGTCCCGGAGAGAGAACTGCTCGCTCACCGCGCCGACCGGCTCGCCGGCCGCGTCCTCGATGCGATACGAGAAGGGGATGAGCGTCGTGAGGAGTCGTCTGGCGACCGCCATCGGGACGTTGTCCTCGACGATTCGACCCACGACGGAGCCGTCGGGGCCGAGCAGTTGGTAGGTGTGTTTGGCGAACGAGAACGCGCCGCGTTTGACCGCGCCGACGCGCTCGCCGGTCCGACTGTCGACGATGTCGTAAGCGGCCGACACGTCGAAGACGCTGTCGGCCTTGACACGGAAGCGTTCCTCGCCGGTGTCGTGGTCGTTCAGCCGGAAGTCCTCTTTCAGCTTGAACTTCTTTTGCTTCGCCGAGAGGATGGGGTCGTCGCCCTCGTAGACGACGTACTTGTTGCTGATGGACACTTTCTGTCGGACCTCGTAGCGGGAACTGTCGAACACGATTCCCGATGGTCGCCGGGGTGGCTAAAACCCTTCTGGGGGACGACTTATGTCCCCGACGCGCGTACGGACGGACGGGCTCGTTCCCTCGCGAACGACGCCTACCGCGGCCTCGCCGAACCACACTTCACATGTCTCTCATCGACTTCATCCGGTCCGTGGAGGAATCGCAAGACGAATTCGACGTCGAACTGGAGGAGTTCGACGCCGACTCCGAACAGGAAGCCGTCGACGACGAGTCCTCGGGCGGCCGCTCGTACGGCCGGCTGCTCCTCGTCGCCTTGCTCCTCGTGGGCGTCGCTTACGCCGTCTCCAGGCTTCGCTCGTCGTCCGGGGACTCCTTTACCGACATCGCGCTCGCCGACGATCCCGCCGAGAGCGAGACGGCGACCGACGACGCGGCCGACGACGAAGACGCCACGGTCACCGTCGAACACGACCCCGAAGACGAGACGGAAGACGAGGCCGACGAGACCGACGACGGCGACGAAGCGGCCGACGCGGACGACGACGGCGCGGTCGAAGTCGAAATCGAGTCGCCCGGCGACGACGGCGACGAGGACGAGTAACCGACGCTCTCCCGCGGGTCGGGTTCGGTTGCGGTCGTCGTTCGCGGCCACCAACGCCCGCCCGCGGCCGTCGAACGCGGTACCGTGACCCGAACGGTGGTACCGTAACCCGAACGCCTTTTGGCGCGCGCCGCTTCCCTTCGGGCGATGAACACGCTGCTTTGGGTTCTCGCCGGCTTCATCGCCTACTCTCTCCTCGCGGCGCTGTTGCGTGCTCGCGGGATTCTCCCCGAGTACGTCCGCGTCCAAGGTCCCCTCACGACGGTCCACACCCGTCGCGGCCGCGAACTCCTCGACAGACTCGCCGCCCCCAAGCGGTTCTGGCGAGCGTGGAGCAACATCGGCCTCGGCATCGCCCTCGTCATCATGGCGGGGACGTTCGTCCTCCTCGTCTACCAGGCGATCGTCATCCTCCAGAACCCGCCCGCCCCGACGCAGGTGAACCAGCCGCAGAACTTCCTGGTCATCCCCGGCGTTAACGACTTCCTCCCGCTTTCGGTCGCGCCGGAGATTCTCTTCGGCCTCCTCGTCGGCCTCGTCGTCCACGAGGGCGGCCACGGCATCCTCAGCCGCGTCGAGGGAATTGACGTGGAGTCGATGGGCATCGTCCTCCTGACGATACTCCCCATCGGGGCGTTCGTCGAACCCTCCGAGGAGAGCCAACGCCGCGCCGACCGCGGCGGCAAGTCGCGGATGTTCGCGGCCGGCGTGACGAACAACTTCGCCGTCACGCTCGTCGCGTTCGCCCTGCTTTTCGGCCCGGTCATCGGCTCTATCACCGTCGCGCCGGGCGTCGCCGTCTCCGGCGCGTACGCCGGCTCACCGGCCGACGTGGCGGGTATCTCAGGCGGCGACCGCGTGACCGCCATCGAGGGCACGCCGGTCAACACGACGCAGGAACTCGACGCCGCGCTCCTCGCGACCGACGCGGGGACGGTGTCCGTCGAACTCGACGGCGAACGGACCGTCTCGGTCACGCGCGAACTCGTCGTCGCCGGCTCCGTCGAAGGCAACCCGGCGAACCTCACCGTCGAGTCCGGGACCGACCCGATTCGCGTCACTGCGGTCAACGGAACCGCCGTTTCGACGCGCGCCGACTTCGAGTCCGCCGTCGGCGACTCGCGGTTCGCCCGCCTCGACACTTCCGCCGGCGAGCGCACTATCCCGGTCGGTGCCTACATCACGAACGTCGCCGAGGACGGCCCGCTGTACAACGCGACTGGGACGACCCAGCCCCTCATCGTCTCGTCGTTCAACGGCGAGCGAATCACCTCCTCGACGGAACTGCAGGAGGCGCTCGACCGGACCGACCCCGACCAGACCGTCGCCGTCGAAGTCTACCGCGACGGCGGCTTCGAGACGGTGCAGGTGACGCTCGGCGAGAACCCGCAGGACGGAAACGGGTTCCTCGGCGTCAACATCTTCCAAGGGACGAGCGGCCTGCTCCTGACCGACTTCGGCACGCAGGAGTACCCCGCGGGGACGTACCTCTCGCTTCTCGGCGGTGACGGTGGCGACGGTGGCGGCCTCGGCAGCGCCTTCGCCGGGTCGCCCCTGCAACTCGTCTACGTGTCGCTGCTTTTGCCCCTCGCGTCGGTCGTCCTCGGGATTCCGAACTTCCCCGGCTTCACCGGGCAGGTCGTCAACTTCTACCAGGTCGGCGGCCCGCTCGGCTTCCTCGGCGGCGGCGTCTTCATCGTCGCCAACGTCCTGTTCTGGACGGCGTGGATTAACCTCCAACTGGGGCTTTTCAACTGCATCCCCGGCTACCCGCTCGACGGCGGTCGCATCCTGCGGACCTCGACCGAGGCCGTGGTCTCGCGGCTTCCGGTCGACGACCCCCACACCGTCGTCCGGACCATCACGACCTCAATCGGGCTCACGATGCTCGCGTCGCTCGTGCTCATGATATTCGGGCCGACGCTCCTCGGCTGAGCGGCCCGGTCGCCCCTCGCCGGGACCGACTCGCTTCTCTTCGACGGTTCTCGAACCGCGAAAACGACTCGCAACTTCAATACCGGATGACTCCCTAGGCCTCCGTATGGTAGAGGCCCCACAGACCGACGAGGGCTGGTTCGCGCTGCACGACTTCCGAACCGTCGACTGGGACGCGTGGCGTGACGCGCCCGAACACGAGCGCCGCCGCGCAATCGAGGAGGGCGTCGCGTACCTCGACGCCCACGAGGCGGTCGAGGACGCCGAGGCGGGCGCGTCCGCCGTCTTCTCCGTGCTCGGCCACAAGGCGGACTTCGTGGTCGTCCACTTCCGGCCGACGCTCGACGACGTCTCCCGCGCCGAACGGCAGTTCGAGCAGACCGCGCTCGCGGCCTTCACCGAACAGCCGACCTCCTACGTCTCCGTCACCGAGGTGTCCGGCTACGTCTCGGACGACTATTTCGAGGGTAACGACGAGGACATCGACACCGGGCTGCTCCGCTACATCGAGGGCAAACTCAAGCCCGACATCCCGGAGGACACCTACATGTCCTTCTACCCGATGTCGAAGCGCCGCGGCGAGGAACACAACTGGTACGACCTCTCGTTCGACGAGCGCCGCGACCTGATGTCCGTCCACGGCGACACCGGCCGGAAGTACGCCGGGAAAATCAAGCAGGTCATCGCCTCCTCCGTCGGCTTCGACGACCACGAGTGGGGCGTCACGCTGTTCGGCGACGACCCGACCGACATCAAGGACATCGTCTACGAGATGCGCTTCGACGAGGTCTCCTCGAAGTACGGCGAGTTCGGCCAGTTCTACGTCGGCCGGCGCTTCCCGCCGTCTGACCTCGGCGCGTTCCTCGCGGGCGACGGCGTCCCGACGAGCGAGTTCGGCGACGAGTCCCACCACGGCGCGCACGCACACGGCGAGGGTGGACACCATCATGGTGAGGGTGGACACCATCACGGCGAGGGTGGCGACGGTCACCATCACGGTGGCGAGAGCGATGACGGCGGCCACCACCACGGCGACGACGGCGGCGACGAGGCCGCCGACGAGGACATCCGCGGACAGCTCGAAGACCTGAACATCTACGCCGGCACGCCCCACGGCGAGGACGTGTACGCGACGGTCCTCTACTCCGAGGCCGACGCCGACGAGGTGTTCGACGAGGTCGAGGGTCTCCGCGGCAACTTCGACCACTACCCGACGCACGTCAAGACGGCCGTTTACGAGGCCAACGAGCGCGGCCGCGTCGCCGTCGTCTCCATCTGGGAGACGGCGTCGGCCGCCGAGACCGCCGCGGGATTCCTCTCGGAACTCCCCGGCATCGTTGAGCGCGCCGGCGAGGAGTCCGGCTTCGGCACGATGGGGATGTTCTACACCGTCAAGTCCGAACACCGCGGCGACTTCGTCGAGAAGTTCGGCACCGTCGGCGGTCTCCTCGAAGAGATGGACGGCCACTTCGACACGGACCTGATGGTCAACGTCGAGGACGAAGACGACATGTTCATCGCCAGCCAGTGGCGCTCGCAGGACGACGCCATGGAGTTCTTCCGCTCCGACGCGTTCCGTGACACGGTCCAGTGGGGTCGCGACGTGCTCGCAGACCGCCCGCGACACGTGTTCTTAGCCTAACGTCCGCGACCACCGGGAGCGGGGCGAGGAACCCCGGAGGGGGTGACGAGCCTTTTGGTCCAGATTTTGCCAGCGAGCCGCGCGAGCGCAGCAAAAGGTGGCGTGTGCGTGCTGGCTGACCGCCCGCGACACGTGTTCTTGGCGTAACGCGGTCGAACGCCGAAAATCAGAACGCGGCGTTTTCTACGCGAGCGCGGCGCGAACGTCCCGGAGCTTCGGGCGGACCTTGTCGGTGCCGACGTTGTACGCGAAGTACAGCGCCACCGCGCCCATCACGACCGCCCACGCGGCGATTTCGACGTTGCCCTGTTCGAAGGTGACGAGCGCGAAGTGCTCGATGTACGCGCCGGCGACCGAGAGCACCGCGCTCCCGAGGCTGAAGACGAGAAGTTCGAGGAGGTCCGGCAGGAGTTCGACGACTGAAGTACGCATGGTCGTCCCGGACTCGGTCGAGCGTTGTGTCTCTTTTGGTCCCGGCACGCGGGTTCGCCCGCGAGGCGCGCTCCGACTCCAACTCCGATTCCGTCACCGGTCGCCGCAGCCGTCCCGGAGTCCGGCCGCCCCGAGGTCCATCAGTTCCGCTCGAAGGCCCGCTCTCTTCCGTCTCCGGAGGGTGACCGCGATTGCGACCGTGACTGCGACCCGGCAACGTAGCTCTCTGTCTCGACTAGCTTGTCGAGGCGACGCTCGAACTCCTCGTCCGAGAGGTCGCCGGCCGCGTAGCGCTCTCGCAGGCGCTCGATGGCCGACTCGTCGTCGACCGGGTCGTAGGCCTCTCGGTCCGTCCTCCGCGCCCACTCGTCTTCGCCGTCTGACTCGCCGCGGAAGCGACGGAGGGCGCGCCGCCCGCCGTAGGCCACCAGCGCCGTCGACGGGGCGACGGCGAGGAACCAGACGACCGCGAGATGCGCTTCGAGCCCCGCCATCAGCGCGATGAGCATCATCCACACACCGGTGACCACGCCCAAAAGCGGCGGGTTCCGGGCGACGACGCGGGCCTCACGAGAGAGTGCCGAACCGAACCGTTCGAGGACCATCGGTCGAACGTGTCTCCCTACATACAAAAAACTGCGTCCGAGCGGGGTTGGTTAGTTGCCCTTTCGGTTCCTGTTCCCGTTCCCGTTACCGCGCCCCGGTGCGTCGCCGCTTCGTCCCGGGTTATCGGCGTCGTCGCCGTCGGGGTCGCCGCCGTCAGCGCCCATCTCGGACGTACTTCGCGGCACCGACGACGCCGGTGAGGAGCGTCAGCGCGATCCAGCGGCCGGCGTCGTCGCCGCGTTTCTTGGCGTCGAGGCTGACCAGCCACGCGAGCGCGACGTGGGCGACCGCGGTGACGCCGAGGAGAGTCTTCAGGCGACCCATCAGGCTTCGTTGCGCGCGCCCTTCGCGACGCGCTTGTCGAGGCCGGCCGCGCGGATGTCCTCGCCGTCGACCGACGAGCGGAGCGCGTCCATGCCGTCGAAGCGGTCGATGCCGAAGTTGTCCGCGTACAGTTCCTCGACGCGGGTCAGCTCCTCGTCGGTGAGCTTCGGCACGTCGGAGGCCTTCGCCCACTCGTCGATGTCGTCTTTCGTGCGGAACGTCGGCGTGACGGCCGCGGTCTCGTCGTAGCCGAGGAGGTAGGCGATGGACGCCTGCGCCATGGTCCGCTCGCCATCGCGTTCGAGGAAACGGAGCGCTTCGAGCTTCTCCCAGCCCGTCTCGTACCACTCGTCGGGGCGGAAGCCGCGGTGGTCGCCGGAGCCGAGTTCGGTCTCGGGGCGGACCTGCTCGTTCAGGAGGCCCGAGGAGTGCGGCACGCGGGCGATGAGGCTCGTCGAGGAGCCGGTCTCGCGGATGGTGTCGAGGAAGTGGTTGCCCACGTCCTGCTCGAAGGCGTTCCAGACGATCTGGAGCGCGTCGAACTCCTCTTCGATGGCCATGTCGCCTTCGGCCAGCCAGCCGATGGAGGGACCGAGCGCCCAGCCGGTGGCCTTGATGAGGCCCTCCTCTTTCAGTTCGTCGAGGGCTTCGAGCACGTCGGGCGTGACCTCGTCGACGTTCGCGTTGTGGAGTTGCAGGAGGTCCACGTACTCCATGTCGAGGCGTTCGAGGCTCTTTTCGGTCGCCTCGCGGACCCACTCGCCGGTTATCTCCTTGGGGAGTTCGCCGTGGCCGGCCTGTGGGTTGTTGTAGAAGTCGTAGCCGATTTTGGTGGCGACGGTGACCTCGTCGCGGTAGTCGGCGAGCGCCTCGCCGACGACCTCCTCGGAGTGGCCGTGGCCGTACACGTCACCCGTGTCGAAGAAGTCGATGCCCCGGTCGATGGCGTGGTGGAGCATCTCGATGGAGTCTTCGTCCGAGCGGTCGCCCCACCAGTCGGTCCCGACGACCCACGCACCGAAGCCGACCTCGCTGACTTCGATTCCGGAGGTGCCGAGTTCGCGGTAGTGCATGGCCGGCCCTACGAATTGGGGCGACTTATTGGGTGTGTTTTGTTTTCGTCTCGTGGGAATCCCCGGCGGAGGCGGTGCTCGCGTCCCGCGGTCACCCTCCAAGCGCTGTGTGAATTTGCTCGCCCTCGAGTGAATCCGCAGATTCATGCACGGTGATACCGAACCACGTCAGCAATGGACGTGATTCCGGTTCGAGTCGGGTTTCTCTTCGCGACCGAACTCACGGAGGAACAGCGAGTGGCGTTCGAGTGGGCCGAGTCGATAGCGAGCGTCGAAACAATCACCCTCGACGCCGTCGCAACCGGGGAGACCGACCTTTCCGAGTTCGACGTGCTGTGGTGGCACTCTGACCGCCACGTCGACGCCGACGTGCGCTCCCTCGCGGCCGAGTGTGTGCCCGCACTAGACGCGTACCTCGGCGACGGCGGCGGACTCCTCCTGACGCTCAACGCCCTCTCGGCGGTCGACGCGCTGGGAATCGACCCCGTCGCGCCCGACGCGGTCGGGACCGAGAACTCGCCGCACCCGACCGGACTGCTGACGAAGTCCATCCACGCGGACCACCCGCTTTTCGACGGGTTCGACACGCTCGGCGTCCATCTCCAACCACCCGAAGCGCCGCGCCCCTTCGCCCGGTACGAACACGTCCTCCCCGAGAACGGGCAGGTTCTGGCGAGCACGCTCCACGGCGACGACTTCCTCGTCGCGCTCAAGTCCGTCGTCGCGTGGGATCGTGGCTCGGGCGCGGTCTACGGTATCGGTGCCGAAGTCGCCTTTCTCACCCACCACGACAACGACTTCGAGACGATGGGCGCGAACGAACACCTCCTCCGCAACGCGCTTGCGGTCCTCGGCGGCCCCGCCCACCGCAGACCGGCGTTCACCGACCGCCCCAGCGACCCGTCGGGATTCGACGCAATGCGCGAGCGACTCGGCGACGACCATCTCCGACCCCGGTACCACCTCGCCGGCCCCGCAAACTGGCTGAACGACCCGAACGGCATCATCCAGCACGACGGGACCTACCACCTGTTCTACCAGTACAATCCCGGCGGGCCGTTCCACGGGTCGATTCACTGGGGCCACGCGACCAGCGAGGACCTCCTGCACTGGACGGACCAACCGGTCGCGCTCGCGCCGGACCCGGACGGTCCGGACCGCGACGGCTGTTGGTCCGGGTGCGCCGTCGTCGACGACGAGGGCGTGCCGACGATTCTCTACACGGGCGGCCGCGACCACCACCAGCTACCCTGTCTGGCGACGACGAGCGACCCGCTGCTCCGGTCGTGGGACAAAGCGCCCGACAACCCCGTCATCGAGACGGTCCCGGACGACCTCGACATCCTCGGGACCGACGACTGGGCCGCGGAGTTCCGCGACCACGCCGTCTGGAAGGTCGGCGACGACTGGTACCAGCTCATCGGCTCCGCCATCGCGGCGGTCGGCGGCGTCGCGCTCCTCTACCGCTCGCCCGACTTGCGCGAGTGGGAGTACGTCGGTCCGCTCCACTCCGGGAACGAGGGTCACGGAACCGTCTGGGAGTGCCCGGAACTCCTCGACTTCGGCGACCACCAACTGCTGCACGTCTCGAACTACGAGGACGTGCGCTACTTCGTCGGCACCGCCGACCTCGCCGCGCCGGAGTTCGCGGTCGAACGCGAGGGGTTGCTCGACTACGGCGACTTCTACGCCCCGCAGTCGACCGTCGTCGACGACGGCCGGGCGCTCGCGTGGGGGTGGGTCAAAGAGACCCGCGGCGTCGACGCGCAGTGGCGCGCCGGCTGGTCCGGGTTGCTCTCGCTCCCGCGCGAGCTCTCGGTGAACGCTGACGGCGAATTCCGCCAGCGTCCCGCCGGAGAACTCGCCGACCTCCGCGGCCGAAGCGTCTCGCTCGACGCGAGCGCGCTCGACGCCGACGAGCACGCGTCGCTCGACCTCTCGGGCAACGCCTACGAACTCGCCGTCGATGTCGCGGTCGAAGGCGACGCGGCGTTCGAACTCGGCCTGTTCGAGTCACCGGCGCTGGGCGAGCGGACCGCCCTCCGGTACGACGGCGACCGCGTCACGGTCGACCGCGAGCGGAGCACCCGCGCCCACGACGCGGACCGAGAGCCCCGTTCGATGCCCGTCGAGGGCGACTCGGTGTCGCTTCGCGTGTTCGTCGACTGTTCGGTCCTGGAGGTGTTCGCCGACGAGCAGCGCTGTCTGACGACCCGGGTCTACCCGACGCGCGCGGACGCAGACGGCGTCTCGGTCGCGGTCCGACGCGGCGAGGGCGGCGGTCGGGTCGATGTCCGCTCGCTCGACGCGTGGGAACTCGACGCGACGTTCGAGGCGCGAAAACGAGCGTGACCGCCGCGTCCGTTCAGTAGCCGCCGCGAGTGGCGTCGCCGTCTCGCTCCCACCACGGCGTCGGCAGTTCCTCGCGTGGTAGCGGCAGGTGTCCGTGGCCGAGCGTGTCGACGAGGTCGGTCTCGTCGCCGTCGAGTGCGAGGCGGACGGTCGGTGCGAGCGTGCCGCCGAAGCGGCGCTGCTGTTCTTCGGGCGAAAGGAGTCCCACGTCGTCGAGGCTCGACCGGTCGTAGTCGAAGTAGTTGAAGAACGACGAGACGAGCAGGTCGTCGCCATGGTCGTAGACGAGCCACGAGTACGCCTGGAAGGGCGCACCTCTCGGGTTCGTGAGCACCATCCCGTGACCGTTCAGCGGTTGGTAGTCGCCCGCGAGGTCGTCGGCGACGAAGCCGTAGAGCGCGTCGTAGCCCGTCAACTCGGGCGCGAATGTGTGGACGTGGCTGGAGACGAACAGGTAGTACGTCTCGTCGCGGACGACGAGGTGCGGACGCTCGAGTTCTTGATTGACGCAGACGGCGTCGAGAAGCGGCGGGCGGAGTTCGAAGTCGGTCGGGTCGCCGGTCGGCGAGTGGGCGATACCGACGCTGCCGTTGAACTCCTCCCAGACGGGGTCGTCGCACTCGCCGGCCCCCTCGGGGACGGGCGTGTTCGCCTCGAAGAGGAGGTACGTCTCGCCCGACGCGGGGTCCTCGAAGAACCACGGGTCGCGGAAGGTGTATATCATCCCGCGCGATTGGTCCTCGCGCTCGTACCAGTCGCCGTCCGGCGTGAGGATGACCCGATGGTCCCACGACCCCTCGATGCTGAACCCGTCGTCGTCGGTGTGGACGGTACCACCCGTCGCCAGCGCGATGCGCTGGGTGTACGTCAATTCCTCCGCGCCGTCCTCGCCCGCGGCGGTGTAGTAGAGATAGACGTCGCCCGCCTCGCTCCCCTCCGCGCTCCCGCCGTCGCCGTCAGGGTCATACATCGCCGACCCGGCCCACTGCCGCTGGCCAAGCGCGCCGCCGTCGAAGACGACGCCCCCGGTGGTCCACTCCTCGCCGTCTCGGGAGTAGAAGTAGCGAATCGTCGCCACGTCGTGGCGCTTTCCGGGGAGGAGGTCCGACGGCGATGTCAGCGAGAAGATGACCCGATAGCCGTCGATTTCGGCGATGGAGCCGTCGCGGTTCCGGAGGAACCACGTGTCCCAGATGTGCAGGTCTTCGTCCAGTCGCTCGTCCGGAGGGTAGATAACCGGTGCAACGTTCGATTCGTCGCGGTCGAGACCGGCGGCGTGTTCTCGCGTCCACGCCGGAACACCGTTTCGGAATTTTTCACTCATTACCGTGTAAACTCGTCCGGGTGTGATAGGTTTCACCATTCTTCCATTCTCCCTGACAGACACGTCGCTCGGTTCGTTTCCGACCTGCTCGCCGCTCTGGGACGGGTCGAACCTCCTCCGCCAGACGCCAATTGGACGCCCGAAACCAGCCAGTATTGCCCGGAGGAGGCCTGACGCGGGGTTCGCACAACCGAATCCATTTGAATCTCGACGGCTTACGACGGTACAATGACGAAGGTCCACGTTTCGCTTCCGGAGGACGCCGAGGAAGGCTTACAGGCGTTCATCGACGAGGTCGACGGTCGGCTCGCCTCGGACGAAGACACCTGTACGGTCGTTCGGGACACCCTCATCGACCTGTTCGGCGACCGCGAGGCGTGGGAGCGCTGGCAGAACGGCAAGCCCGTCTCGCCCGCCACCCGGGTCCGACTGCAGGGGTACGACCCCTGCAACGCGACGCTCGAAGCCGAGTACTACGCCGAGAAAGACGAGGAGAAGTTCAAGCGCTCGAAGCACCTCCAGTGGCTCTGGCGGCAGTTCGACGCGACCCCGATGGCCGACAACGTCGCGTTCGCCCTCCGGTTCCGACAGATGCTCGCCAACCACCTCTTCGAGGAGGCCGGCGACAACCTCCGCATCTTCAAGGGCGTCACCTTCTCGTACGGCCACAACATCTCCGTCGGCGACAACACGGTTATCCACGACGACGTGCACCTCGACGACCGCGGGAAACTCACTATCGGCGACCGCGTCTCCATCTCCGATAGCGCCCACATCTACAGCCACTCCCACGACACCGTCGACCAGACCGAGGTCAGGAACTACCACACGACCATCGGTGACGACGCGCGCGTCACCTACGACGCGATGGTGAACGCAGGCGTCTCGGTCGGCGAGAACGCCATCGTCGGGGCTCGGTCGGTCGTACAGGGCGACGTGCCTGCCCACCACATCGCAGTCGGCTCGCCCGCCAAGAGCGTGAAAGTAAAGCCCGGCTTCGAGGAGATCGCCGAACCGCTTGACGCCGGCGGCGAGCGCCGCGCCGACGAGCGCGAGATACCCTACGAGCTCCCCGACGACCTCGTCGCCTTCGACGAGTTCGACCGCGACCTCGACGGACCGGTGGATTCCCACCGACGCGAGTAACTCCCTTTTCGACGCGAGCCCGCTGCGCCAGCATCACCCGCGACCACCGCCGAGAGCGTCGGCAGACCCGTTCGACCGAAGAACCGATATAGCATGCTAACGTAAGTCAATGTGTGATGGACGTCTGGGGTTGGATCGTCGTCTACGCCCTCGGGTTGACCCTGCTCCAGCTCTTGGTCTATCGGTACCTCGTCAACGGCGGTGAGCCGACGGGTGGCGAGGGGCCCGGTCGGGACTCCGCGCGGACGGACCGCTACGCCCACCCCGAAATCGCGGCGTCGTTCGACGACGGCTCGCAGGCCGGCGTGCAGACGACGCCGACGGGCGAGCGCATCTGCCCGAACTGTGGGGTCGAAAACGAGGCCGACACCACCTTCGATCTCTGCTGGAACTGCACCCGACGGCTTCGATGACGACCCGCGGCCGAGCCCGTTTTACCAGCCCTCGACTAACTACGCGTATCATGGCCGACGACGACGAACTCCACGGCGAAATCGACGCGCTGGCCCGCGACATCGAGCGGGCGATTCTCGAATTCGACTCGGCCCTCGAACGCCACGCGATGCTTCGGCAGACCGCCCGCGAGCCGGTGTTCCGCTCCGAATCGCCGGAGCTCGACGACGTGCAGAACCTGTTTTTCTGAGTCGGTGACGCGGGTTACGTTTCGAAGACGGGATTTTGTGCGCCGACCGGGAGTGCCGCGAGTGAAACGAGCGGCACGTTGGCGAGATAGTTTCTCGCCAGAACTGAGCAAACCGACGGTTTGCGAAGGTCGGTCGGCAAACGACCGTAGGGAGTACCGTGAGTGAAACGAACGGTACGTCGGTGAGACAACGTCTCACCGGAAGTGCGCCGACCGGGAATTGAACCTGAGCCAGACGTTCCTCCTCGCGTTGCTCGTCGGCTGCGACTGGCAGGGTTCAGATTCCCTGCGCATTTCGTCTCACTACGTTCGACAGAAATGCGCCGACCGGGAATTGAACCTCACTCGCAACGCTTCGCGTTGCTCGCTGCTTCAATTCCCTCGGGTCGCATACACACTCGACAGGGACGAGCAACACGCTTCGCGGTTGCTCGTCGGTTGTCTCGGTAGAAATGCGCCGACCGGGAATTGAACCCGGGCTCCGAGCTTGGGAAGCTCGTGTCCTACCACTGGACCATCGGCGCGCTGTGCTTCGCTTCGAACTGCGTTCCGAAGCAAAAATCCGTAGACTGCGGGGGCACTTGAACGTAGCGCTTCACCCCATCACAGCCCCGAGAAAACTGGACGGCCGTCCATTGTTTTCGCGTGACACGTGACTATTTGGGCCCCCGGTTCCAACCGGGGCCCATGACATCCGTCGACGTTCTCTCGGAGGACGCTCCGTTCGACCTCCTGTTCTCCGACGAGGAACTCGAAGCACACCGCGAACACATCACGACCTTCATCGAAGACACCGTCGAGGCCGCCGGAGCCGACGGGGCCGTCCTCGGTCTCTCCGGGGGTATCGACTCGACGCTCACAGCCTTCCTCGCCGTCGAGGCGCTCGGGGAGGAGAACCTCCACGGCCTCGTCATGCCGAGCGTGGCGAACGCCGAGGACATGATGAGCGACGCCGAGGGGGTCGCCGAGATGCTGGGAATCGAGTACGACGTGGTCGAGATTCAGCCCATCGCGGAGACGTTCTTCGACACGTTCCCCGAGGCGGCCGACGACCGCATGGCCGCCGGGAACGTCTACGTCCGCACGCGGGCGGTGCTCAACTACTTCGTCGCCAACCACGAGAACCGCATCGTGCTCGGGACGGGCAACCGCGCCGAGGCGATGACCGGCTACTTCACGAAGTACGGTGACCAGGCGGTCGACTGCAACCCCATCGGGAACCTCTACAAACAGCAGGTCCGCCAGTTGGCCGCCCACGTCGGCGTCCCTGAGGAACTCGTGTTACAGACGCCCTCTGCCGAGATGTGGTCCGGCCAGACCGACGAGGACGAACTTGGGCTCACCTACGACGCGCTGGACGCGATTCTCGCGCTCCACGTCGACGGCCCGCTCTCGAAGTCCGCGACGGTTCGCCACCTCGGCGTGACCGAAGAACAGGTCGACCGCGTGGTCGGCCTCGTCCAGGGGAGCGCCCACAAGCGGTCGATGCCCCCCGCGCCGTCGGCGCTCGACGTGTAGGCCGCCGCGGGCCCGCCGTCCCACCCGCGAAATTCACTTTTCGCGCGACGCCGCGATGTCGTCGACGTTCGTCCGATGAAGCTCCGCGAAGCCGGCGGCTTCCCGTTCGAGTCGCGCCTCCCGGCTGTCGCGGTCGCGCAGTCGTTCCTTGATGATTCGGAGCGACCGGTGGTCGTTGTCGGCTATCGACGCCGCGACCTCGCGCGGGTCGTCGACGATTCGGGAGACGAGGCCCATCCGGAGGGCTTCGTCGGCATCGACGACGCGGCCCGAAAGCGAGAATTCGAGGGCGTGGCCCTCGCCGACGACGCGCGGGAGACGGACTGTCCCGCCCCACGCGCCGAACAGGCCGAGTCGGACACCCGGTTCGCCGAGGGTCGCACGCGGGGTGGCCACCCGCACGTCGCAGGCGAGCGCGAGTTCGACGCCGCCGCCGCGGGCCGCGCCG
>NZ_JAMYJY010000064.1:0-22198 GCF_024136985.1 Haloferax sp. AB510 | reverse complement strand
GCAAGGAATGTCCAAATACAACCTGAACAGCTTCTGTGACTTGGTCGAACATCAGTATTATCAACACAATTCCTGCAAACACATATTCTGGACCAAAGACTATCCCTAAGATTTGGTCAGATAATAAGAGTGTTCCAAAGAAGGAAGGTATAACGAATATTAATGAGGATGTCAAAATATTTGGAATGAGTTCTTCGATCTGTTTATCCGCACCTTGTGAATGCCATTCACTAACCTGAGGAAATAGCGCGTTCGCAATTGCTCGGCTAAACAATATAACCACATTAGCTACTCGCCATGCAATCTCATATGCTGCCACGTGAGATTGCGTTAGAAACAGCCCAATAATCGCGATATCCATCCAACTATAAACGTATCCGCCAACAGACGAGATTACATTATATTTACTGTAATCAGTTATTGAATAGATGTGAGCTCTGGATGGTACTCGCAGTTTCACAGAAACCTTGCTCCACCCCCAGACTAATTCAATCACATACCCACATAATAGAGAGTAAATGAGTCCAACAACGCCAAAGCCCTGTAACACTAAAGCTGCACCCATACCAACCCACACAGCCTGACGTGTGAATTCAATGAGTGCTGTTTCTCCTACTCTTAGTTCACCCTTTAGCGTCACTATTGACAATTGAGAGATCTTTTGAAGTAGTAAAGCAAACACAAGAAGAATTGCCAATTTTTCACCAAGGTATCCATTAATATACGATTCGAATAACAAAATCAGTAGTGAAATCACAACACCAGCAACAATTTTGAGAACAATCGCGCTAGCTAGAAACTCTCCTTGGAATTTCCCCTCACTAATTCGCTTTTCAACTGCACCACGCAGACCTAAATCTGTAGGAATAGAGAACATTCCAATCAATGCTTGGAATAAGAAAAATGTTCCAATAGCAGATGACCCCATCTGTCGTGCGAAAAAAGCGATACCAAGGAATTGAATCGCTGCCCCTGATAATTTTGCAGCGAACAGCTTACTACTTGATTTTGCAATACTCATTATAATCGCGTTTCTTCACTTTGACATCCAAAAACACGCTATTCAACTCTTTGGTTCAGATCAATTTGTGCTTGACGGTGGTATCAAAAATGGTTGGTGCTAGTGAATTTGTAATCCAGATTTTTCCAATCAGTAATGTTATAATTATTGGACATTACTCTACGTATGAAGATGCCAAACATCCACGACGTCGAAGTCCGCGACCTCCAAGTCAACGCCGACCAGCGCGGCCACTTGGTCGAAGTGTTCCGCAGCGACTGGGACGAATACGAAATCGACCCGGAGATGTCCTACTACTCGATGACGTACCCCGGAGTCGTGCGAGCCTGGCATCGCCATCTCGAGGGGCAGATCGACCACTTCGTCTGTCCGAAGGGCCGCATCACGGTGGGCATCTACGACGACCGCGAGGACTCGCCCACGCAGGGAGAACTCGACACGTTCGTCATCGGCGAACACAACCAGCAGGTCATCCGCATTCCCGGTGACTGCTGGCACGGATTCAAGGCCATTGGCGACGAGCCGTCGCTGCTCATCAACTACCCGACGAACCTCTACGACTACGAAGACCCCGACGAAGAGCGGATTCCGTACGACGACGACCGGATTCCATACGACTGGAACGCAGAGATTCACGGCTGAGTCGGTCGCCTGCCAGCAGGGCACAAACTTATTTAGTACCGTGTAAGGTATCGTCTCATATCGATGAAAGGCGTACTTCTCTCAGGAGGCACAGGCTCTCGTCTCCGACCCATTACCCACACCGGGCCGAAGCAACTCGTCCCGGTCGCGAATAAACCCGTCCTCGAATACGCAGTCGAAGACCTCAAAGAAGCTGGGATCACCGAAATCGGCGTCATCCTCGGCCACAAGGGCCGCGAGGAAATCCAGGACCTCCTCGGCGATGGCTCCGACTACGGCGTCGAAATCACCTACATCGTTCAAGGCAACCCCCTCGGCCTCGCACACGCGGCGGGCTGTGCGAAGGACTTCGTCGGTGACGACGACTTCGTGATGTACCTCGGCGACAACATCCTCAAAGAGGGCGTTGTCGACCTCGTCGAAAGTTTCGAGTCGGGTGACTTCGGTGCGGGAATCGCTCTGCAGGAAGTCGAGAGCCCACAGCAGTTCGGGATTGCGGACGTCGACGACCAGGGCAACGTCACCCAGCTGATCGAGAAGCCGGACGAGCCACCGACGAATCTCGCACTCATCGGGATGTACGTCTTCTCGCCCGCGGTCTTCGACGCCATCGAGCAACTCGAACCCTCGTGGCGCGGCGAGCTCGAAATCACGGACGCGATTCAATCGCTCCTCGAGGACGGCTACGCCATCGACTCGCACGTCGTCGAAGGCTGGTGGAAAGACACCGGCAAGCCCGAAGACATCCTCGAGGCGAACCAACTCGTCCTCGAAGACAAGTCGCTCCGAAAACAGGGTACCATCAGCGACGATGCGACCGTCGACGGCCGCGTCGAACTCGCGGAGTCAGCGACCATCGAAGACGGCGCAGTCGTCCGTGGCCCGGTCTCCATCGCCGACGGGGCGGTCATCAAGTCGGGCACCTACGTCGGCCCGTACACGTCAGTCGGCCCGGACTCGATGCTCGAAGGCGTCCACATCGAGAACTCGGTCGTTATCGGTGAATCGACCATCAACACCTCCGGTCGCATCGTCGATAGCCTCCTCGGGAAGGGCGCGAACATCGGAAGTGCGGACGACTTCCTCCCGGAGGGCCGCCGCCTCGTCGTCGGCGAGAACTCCCAACTGAAACTCTAACCATGCACATCATCACCCACGCCTGCACGCAGTGCGGAACCGTCGTCTCCGCGAACGAACTCGAATCGAACCGCGTGATGAAGTGCCCCGGACTGGGCTGTGAGAACGTCCTCCGCTTTACGGACCTCGACCAGGCTGACCAGGAGCACTTCCTCGACAACAAAGCCAGCTACGAACTGTAATCGCTGAACGCGGCTTCGAGCGCCGCGAGGTCGGCGTCCAATGTCGGTTGGGGCCGACCGAGTTCGCCTTCTACGTTCGACACATCGAGACACGAGCGTCGCGGCCTCGCCGCCGGGCGGTCGAGGTCGGCCATGACCGACGACTCGATGAGTGTCGCATCGCCGTCAATCACACCACAAATCGCTTCGCCGAACTCGTAGGGCGTGACGGCCGACTGACTCGCAACATGAAAAGTCCCCGACACACCGGCATCGAGCAGTTCCAGCGTGGTCGTCGCGACGTTGCCAGCCCGACTGGGCGTCATCGCCTGATCGGTGAACAGCGGGACCGTGTCGCCCGCAGCGAGCGTTGAGGCAACCCACTGGGGGAAGCCGACGAGGTCGCCCGTATCACCGCGTGCGCCGTAGACGAACGACAGGCGGAGCATGAGTGCATCAGTATTCACCTCACGGACAGCGCGCTCGCCGGCGAGCTTCGAGCGGCCGTACTCCTGAATCGGCGCTGGCTCGTCATCCTCCTCGTAGAAGGAGTCTGTCTCGCCGTCGAAGACGTAGTCCGTCGAGTAGTGAACGAACGGAATCTCGCGGTCGTCACACACCGCCGCGAGATCGCCTGGCGCGGTTCCGTTTACTGCAGTCGCCACCTCGGGATTCGATTCACAACCGTCCACGTCAGTATAGGCGGCGCAGTTAATCACCAGATCAACGTCGTACTCATCAAGCAATGCGACGACCCGTTCAGTATCCGTGATATCGACTTGGTGGAGGGGACAGTCGAAGGCAGGTTCCTCGGAGTGATAGCCGCCGACGACCGCGTGGCCCTGCTCGCGGAGCGTCCGGACGACGACACTCCCGAGCAAGCCGTTAGCGCCGGTGACGAATGCGTACATGTACTCGTTGTGTCGATGAAAATGTAAATATATGCTGCCTCTGTTGGTGGCATATGGACGTACTCGTTACTGGCGGTGCTGGATTCATCGGTTCGAATTTTGTGCGGTATCTGCTCGATAACGGCGACGATTCCGTCGTCACGCTTGACGCGCTCACCTACGCCGGGTCGCGTGACAACCTCGCCGGCTATCTCGACCACCCAAACCATCAGTTCGTCGAGGGCGACATCCGCGACCGCGAGCTCGTTGACGACCTCGTGGCCGATACTGACGTCATCGTGAACTTCGCTGCGGAGTCACACGTTGACCGCTCTATCGGCGGGGCCGAACCGTTCGTCTCGACGAACGTCCAGGGAACCCAAACGCTCCTCGATGCCGCCCTCGATGCGGACATCGACCGGTTCCTCCAGATTTCGACCGACGAGGTGTACGGGGAAATTCACGAAGGAAAGTTCACGGAAGACGACCCACTCGCGCCACGGAACCCCTACTCGGCGACGAAAGCCGGGGCGGACCTACTCGTCCAGAGTTACCGGGAAACCCACGACCTGCCGACGCTCATCACGCGAACCTGCAACAACTTCGGTCCACGGCAGCACCCGGAGAAACTCATTCCGAAGTTCATCCAGCGCGCTGCGAACGGCGAGACGCTCCCAGTCTACGGTGACGGCTCGAACGTCCGCGAGTGGATTTTCGTCGAAGACAACTGCGCAGCACTCGATGTGGTCCTTCGAGAGGGAGCCATCGGTGAGGTGTACAACATCGGCAGCGGTGTCGAACTGTCGAACCTCGAAACGACGGAGAAGATTCTCGAGGCCGCCGGTGGGTCGGAAGACCAAATCGAGTTCGTCGAGGACCGCGCGGGCCACGACCAGCGCTACGCCATCGACGCGACGAAGACGAAGGCGCTCGGCTGGGAGCCCAAGTGGAGCTTCGAAGACGGCCTCGACGCCTGCGTCGACTACTACCTCGGCGACGACGAATAGATGGCCGACCAACGCACCCAGGCGGACGAGCAGGACACGTGGATTCCCGACGACGAGTGGGAAGCAATCGTCGCGAACGTCCCGCTGGTCTCTGTCGACCTCGTGATTCGTCACGAGGGCGGCGTCGTCCTCGGCCTCCGTGAGAACGAGCCCGCACGTGGCGAGTGGTTCGTCCCTGGTGGGACCGTGTTCAAAAACGAGACGCTGACGGACGCTGTCCACCGTGTCGCCGACGAGGAGTTAGGCGTCGATGTGACGATCGAGTCGCGACTGGGGACATTCGAACACTTCTACGACACCTCGGAGGTCGACGGCGTGGACTCGAAACACTACCTTGCGACTGCGTTCGAGGTGACACTCGACGACGACAATCTCGAGATGGACGCCCAACATAGCAAACTGGAGGTCTTCGAACCGCCGTACGAAAACCTCCACCCGTACGTCGAGCGATACCTCAACGCGCTCGAGTAAGCACGGCAGAACCAACGCGTCTTCAGGTTCAGCTCAGTTTCAGTAATCGAAGGGAACGTCGCGAGAAAAGTGGTGCCGGATTACTCGCCGAGCGAACCCAACAGGAACGACCCGAACACCATCTGCAACCCGACCACCACAGCCACGGTCGCCACGACGTCGGCAACGGCAATCGGGAGCGCACTGAACCCACTGGTCACCCACGTGAACGCCAGGAACCCACCGTAGGCGAGCCCAGCAAGGAACACGAGCGACCCGATCGTCGCCCCTCTCTCAAGCGAAATATGCTCGGTGAACCACGTCGTAAACGGATCCGACGCACCACGAACCGGATCCGAAGACACCGTCGAAAACGCTCCGAACAGCATCAACTGGAAGCCAGCAAGCGTCAGCAGGCCACCACCAATCCCGGTGTGAATCCCGAACTGCGCGCCGCCGATCTCGACGCCGGTCCACGCTAACAGGAGCGCCAGTACACCGACCACAGACAACCCAAACCCAGGCGCGGAGAACAGGTAGCCGGGCGCATTGACCAGCATAAACCGAACGTGTCGCCAGCCATCAGGGAAGCTCTCGAGGTTCGCCTCACCCTCACGCGGGTGATAGGTAATCGGCTTCTCTTCGATCTCGAGGTCCTTCGCACCGGCCTCCATAATCATCTCGCTGGCGAACTCCATGCCCGTCGACGAACACTCCATGGTCTCCCAGGCGTCGCGAGTAAAGACACGCATCCCACTGTGTGCGTCACTCACGCCAGCGCCGTAGAACACGTTGAGGAACTTCGTCAACAAGGGATTCCCGACGTGTTCGTGCAGCGGTGGCATCGAGCCGGGCAAGATCTCACCCTCCAGTCGCGACCCCATAGCCATATCTGCATCACCGGACCGAACCATGTTCAGGAGCTTCGGCAGCTCCTTGAAGTCGTAGGTACAGTCAGCGTCGCCCATGGCGATGTACTGGCCGCGGACGCGCTCGAAGGCGTACAAATACGCGTAGCCGTAGCCCTTGCCGTCGGGTTCGATGACGACCGCACCATTCTCTTCGGCGATCTCGGGCGTGCGGTCATCCGAACTGTCTGCGACGACGACCTCGCCGTAGATTTGCATGTCCTCGAGGGCGGCTTTGACCCACTCGATACACTGGGCGATGCCGCCTTCTTCGTTGAGGGTGGGCATCACGACCGAGAGCGTGGGCGTGATGTCGCTGTCTGCAGACAAAAGCAACTCATCACCACTGAGTTGGATATCCGATGCTGACGTACCGTGTTTGCCGTTACTCAGCTGTTGTGCATGCTGAGTGTCGTTGTGTGCGCTTGACGTTCCCATAGAGGTTGACCACCTGTTGTGAGCACCGCCGAATCACTATGCAGTGTTCGGTGCACTCGACGAACGGTTTCTATTGTGTTGACTCGGAGAGCCTCGTAAAGAGTTTATCGTCTGAGCACTCTGTGTAGACAGAATATAATATTGAGAATATATATGCGAATACAATTTCGATGAATGAGTTTATGGGCGGGACGCGCCTCCATCGGCGTGTGTATCCGCTTGGCCACCTCGCATTCGGCTATCTCTCCATTGTGGCCCTCGCTCGCGTGCGTGACTGGGAGTTCCAGTACCCCCACGGCCTGACGCTCGCGCTCCTCGCGATAGGGACGCAACTGCCGGACATTATCGACAAGCCGCTGGCCTACGCGGGCGTGCTCCCGAACGGCCGGTCGCTCGCGCATTCACTCCTAATACTCACCCCGGTCGTCTTCCTCGGCGTCCGGTATCTCACACACAAGGGCTACGAGTCCGAAGCTCGCGTCCTCGCGGTCGCAATCGCGTCACACCTCCTTGGGGACTCGTATCTCCTCATCCTCCGACAGGAGTGGCGCGAACTCGGCTTTCTGTTGTGGCCCGTCGTGCCCGGCCTCCAGTACCCGAGCGACGACATCGCCCCGTGGGTGCGGATTCTCAACGCCGGCTTCGACAGCCCGCAGCTGCAGTTCCAATATCTGCTGTTCGCCGGAGCCGTGGCTATCTGGCTCGTGAGCGTCTATCGACGACGCCGGCGACCGGCGGCGTGACACTCCAACGATATAACGTACATATGTTTGTTTCACAAGCCGCGACGAGAATAGTTAGAATCCCAACTATTTTGTCCCGTGCTAACATACGCCAGTATTGGGGGTAGGAACGAGTTGTCAGCTCGGCACCCAACATCGAACGACGACTGCGCATCTGAGTGACCACCACAGTGGTCGGTGAGTCACCGACTCGCGACGCTTGCAGGGGATTGGTTCCCGCAGTCTCCGCTGAGAGAGTGGCGTGCGTGTCGTCGAAGACCACTCCCCGGTCGGCGTCGATCTCGTGCGAACACGGGTTAGTGCAATCCCAATCGATATACTCGTGGTTCCGGTAGTCAAGGCTAGGAGCACGCACGTACGACACACGCTCCCAGCCACCCTATGATCGACGAGTCAACGACGATTGGCCGTTGCCCGGACTGCGAGACGGAACTGCACGAATATCACGTGTTAATCGAGTTCGAGACGGAAGACGACGAGACTGGCGTGTTCGCGGACTGTCCTCAGTGTGATGATGTTGTTCGGTTGAATCGGTAGAGCTTGAAGGTGCCGCTAGTCAGCTTCGGACAGCGTACTCAGCTCTCAAAAACAGATAAAATTGGGTCGTTACTGCGGAGCGGTCTGCTTCTGCAGGGTTGCAGAGTTCGAACCGGATTCGGACGTCCAGACGACGCGGATGACTTCACCGGACCACGTGGTATCCGTGGAGCCGACAGTAATCAGCGCGCTATCCCCTGCGCTGACTTGGTCGCTGAAGGCCGTTGATTCGATGTAGTTCGTGCCGTCTGGGGCAGCCCCATCAATCGAGATGCTCAGTCGGTCGGCGTCAACTGCGTCACCAGATTCGTGGGTGATCGTCACTTGTGCCTCGTCAGCCGCCCCGCCGTCGTTGTCGAAGTCAAACCCGAAACTCGCCTGCGGGGCGGTGTCGCCGACTTGGTCGCCGAGACCGAGGACGAAGGTGCCGATGACGGCCGCGAGGATGACCGTAATCGCGACCATCAGAATCACGCCGATAACGGGCGAAACAGCAGCGTCGTCTTTGAAGAGGTGTGTAAGTTGCATTGTATGTCTCCTGTGCCCGAACAGACGGCCATCGACGGGTGGTCGACGCGTGTCGCACGCAGCGAACAGATGAGGTACCTGTTGCATACCCGCGACCCCTGTGGGCTTACAACCAAACATATGTCGGGCATGCTAATAAAGATAGATTGAGTGACTATCTCATAGCACGGAACAATCACAAACACAGACAATTCATGGGAGAATCCATCGAAACAACGCAGCAGAACCGCGTTAACGAGTCGCGATTGTCATACCTATCATGAATGTCTTGAATCGCGATAGTTATCTTTGAGCAACACGTTCGGACTCTCATGCCGCTTGCGACGGAGCCAGGAGTCGCGCGGACGTACGCAACGCCGGTCGCCGACCCGTGGGAGTACGTCCTGCAGTACCGCGAGACGATGGACTATGCCGCGGCCAACCCTGATAAGGGGTCGACCGCGGTCAGCACCGCCCTCGGTCTCCCGCGGAGTCGCGTCCGCGAGTGGATGGATGGGAGCGTCCCGGACGTGGTCCGCGGGCTGCAGACGGCCATCGAACGCGGCTGGTTCCCCGACTCACTCCGCCAGCCAGCCGCGCGTGCGCTCAACCGCCTCGTCGCCGCGGTGTTCGCGACGGGGAGCATCGCCCTGGAGAACTACCGGCCGTCGTTCGTCGTCGACGAGGCAACCCGCGACACCGTCGCCGACGCGCTCACGACACTCGGTACGGGCCACCGGACGATTCACACCGACGACGAGCGACGCGCGACCGAACTCGTCCCGCGACGCGACGCCGCGGTGTTGGGTCGTGTGCTTGCCGCGGCCGGCGCGCCGGTCGGCCCGAAAGCCCGGCTGGACACGCTCTCGCTCCCGGCGTACCTCGACGACGCGCCGCTGTCGATACAGGTCGATTTCGTCGAGGTGTACGTCGATAGCCGAGGGACGGAACTCGACGGGAAGGCGACGACCCCGCTGCTCGAACAGCGAAACGAGGCGTTTCGTCGTGAACTCGCGGCGCTCGTCTCACAAGTGACCGACGAACCCGTCTCGGTCGGTACGAATGGCGTGTATCTGTCGGCGACGGCCGCGCGCCGACTCGGCGTGCGGTGAGTTCCGGGGAAACCCAGACTGTGGTGTCGACTACTCATCCCACAATACATTCTCGATAACTGAGTGAATTGACTTATCGGTAGTGAGTTCAACACAAGCAACCACAGTAAACCAATAAAATAACCGAATTAATTCAATAGTTAGAGTTTTCGCCGTGAATTATAGGAATTTTCCTCATTATACGGAGGGAAGACATCGACGATCCTCGATCGAAAATATGTCGAGAAACACATTATATTCAAACTATCCAACAAAACAGACATACTCTAATTCGAACTGTCGACTCGGGCGAGTGCGTCTGGATGACGCTCCCCCGGAGGTTCTATGCACGCGATAATATAATCGTCTGCATACTGATTGACCGCGAACACGAACTCGGCTGGGTGGCGTCCCAGTTCACGCGAGGTGACCACCATCGAGTTGCTCCGCCCAGGGTGATGACGCTGTCCGAGACCGAATGGGACGCGTCGCTGTCACGGGTGGCTCATCGCTCGGCGATTGTGATGCTCGAGAGCTGAGAACGGCGTCAATCGACGGTGTTAGTCCGACTGCTCGGTCACGCCGTCGCACGCACAGAGTTGCAGCGCAGTCCGAAGGTGGAAGTTCTTCTCGTCGGGGTCGTTCGTTTCGAGGGCTTTGTGCAGGTGGACTTTCGTCTGCTCGACGAACGATGACGGTTCACTCATCGCTCCCGGTGTCGGTGTCACTAGCAGGCGTTCGGAGGCCAACCACGATCCAGTCTACGCGAGGGTCGGATTGTTGAAACATATCACTCATGTTTCCTAGCTAACCTTATTCTCAAAAGTGTTTCTAGACGATCTCTGCCCCTATAGCCACGTCTCAGTGGGTCGATTCGAATGTGGATCGTCAGGTCCACAAACAGTCAGTCGACACCCGCTCACCACTCGGCGAGTCGGCCGTCGTCGTGATGCCAGACGGGGTTGTACCAGTTGACCTCGCCTTGGGAGCGCTCGCGGACGTACGCCTCGTCCACGTCGATACCCAGTCCCGGGCCGGTCGGTCGCTTGACGAAGCCGTCCGAGAAGTCGAACTGGTGGGGGTCGTCGAGATACGCGAGGCCGACGCTCTCGTCCGGGTCGTGGAGGCCGAGGTCCTGTTCTTGCATAACTGCGCTGTGAGAAGCGAAGCCGGCTTGGAGGTTCGCGGCGAAGGCGACCGGGCTCAACGGACAGTGGGGGACGACGGACACGTCGAACGCCTCGGCCATCGTCATCACCTTCCGGAGTTCGGTAATCCCGCCGACGTGGGTGACGTCCGGCTGGAGCACCGACACCGACCCCTCGGTCAAAAGCGGCTTGAAATCGTAGCGAGAGTAGAATCGTTCGCCGGTCGCGAGCGGGGTGGTCGTCCCCTCGGCGAGCGCGGCGAGCGCCTCGGAGTGCTCGGGGCGGACGGGCTGGTCGATGAACATCAGGCCGTAGGGTTCGAGCGACTCGACCAACTGCGAGGCCATTGACTTCGAGACGCGCCCGTGGAAGTCGACGCCGAGGTTGAGGTCGTCGCCGAGCGCCTCGCGGACGGCGGCGACGCGCTTGCGGGCGGTCTCGACGGCGGCCGGCGGCTCCAGCGGGCCGAACTCGTTGGTCGCGTTCATCTTGAGCGCCGTGTAGCCCTGGTCGCGCCGCTGAATCGCCTCTTTGGCGACTTCTTCCGGCGTCTCGCCGCCGACCCACTGGTGGACGGGCATCCGGTCGCGGACGTGGCCACCGAGAAGGTCGTACACCGGGGCGTCGTAGTGTTTCCCTTTGATGTCCCACAGCGCGTGGTCGATACCGGACAGCGCGCTCATGAGAACCGGGCCACCGCGATAGTACCCGCTTTGGTACAGTTTCCGCCAGTGGTACTCGGTGCGAAGCGGGTCTTCGCCCAGTAGGTACACCTCCACGAGTTCTTCCACCGCAGCCCGGACCGTCCGGAGGCGACCCTGCACGATGGGCTCGCCCCAGCCGACGAGGCCGTCGCTCGTCTCCAGTTTGAGCAGCAGCCACCGCGGGGGCACCGCGAACAGCTCGTAATCCGTGATGTGCATGGTCGCACAATCCGGAGTGGATACTTCAATGCGCGGGGGAATCGCCGAGTCTCGACGACAGTGACCGGGCCGTGAGCATGAGACTGGCGCTGTCGATTCGAGGGTAGTCAGCGAGCGTGGTCAGTCAGCCCCGGCGCTCGCGTTTTCGAGGGGCTGTGAGAGCGCGCTCTTCGCGTCGTCGGTGAGTTCTCGCTGGTGAATCGTCTCGCCGGTCTGGGTGTCGAACAGGTGGACGTCCGTCGCCGGGGCGTGCGCGTACAACCGTTCGCCTTCGCTGATGGGTTGTTGTCCGTCGACTTCGACGACGAACGTCTCGTCGTGGGACGCCGCGACCGACCGGACGTACACGTACGAGACGCTGCCCATCGGTTCGACGACGTCGACGACGACCTCGAAGCCGTTGTCCGTGGGCGCTTCGGAGAGCGTGTAGTCTTCCGGGCGCGCGCCGAGGGTCACCGCGGTCCGGTCGCCGACGTTCCCCCGCATGCGTTCCGAGAGGTCGTACTCGAAGCCGTCGGCGACGAGCGTGCCGTCCGTGACCTCGCCCTCGAAGAAGTTCATCGAGGGCGACCCGATGAAGCCGGCGACAAACCGGTTTGCCGGCCGGTAGAAACACTCCAGCGGGGTGCCGACCTGCTGGAGTTCGCCGTAGTTGAGGACGACGAGACGGTCGCCCATCGTCATCGCCTCGGTCTGGTCGTGGGTGACGTACAGCGTCGTCACGCCGAGGTCGCTCTGGAGGCGGTTGATTTCGGTGCGCATCGTCGTCCGGAGCTTCGCGTCCAAGTTGGACAGCGGCTCGTCCATCAGAAACACGTTCGGGTCGCGGACGATGGCGCGCCCGAGCGCGACGCGCTGTTGCTGGCCGCCCGAGAGTTCGCCGGGCGTGTTGTCCAAGAGCGACTCGATACCCATCATCTCGGCCGTCTCGGTCACCGTCCGTTCGATTTCGTCGGCCGAGAGGTCGGTCGACATCTTGAGCCCGAACGACATGTTCTCCTCGACGGTCATGTTCGGGTACAGCGCGTAGTTCTGGAACACCATCGCGATGTCTCTCGCGCGCGGCCCGAGTTGGTTGACGACCGTGTCGCCGATGGACACGTCGCCGTCGGTCTGTGTTTCGAGTCCGGCGACCATCCGCATCAGGGTCGATTTGCCGCTGCCCGACGGGCCGACGAAGACGACGAACTCGCCGTCTTCGATGTCGAGCGACACGTCGTCGACGGCGACGACCGCGTCGCCGCCCTCGCCGAACTCCTTCGTTACGTCGTCTAGGGTGATACTGGCCATGAGTGTGTCTCCGTGTTCGTGGTGCGGCTGTGTGTCCCCGCCGCGTGGGTGTGAGTCTGGGTGTGGGTACGGGTGTGGTTCGCGAGCGATGCGTGCTGTCGTGCCGACGGTCGTCGGCGGTGTGCTGGGTCGGTCAGTGTCATTCTTTGATCACCACGCCGAAGCTCAGCCCGGCGGCGAGGTACTTGTTCACCGCGACGAGGAAGACGACGACCGGGAGAATCATCGCCATCGAGGCCGCGGCGAGCATCCCCCACTCGATGGAGCGCGAGCCGATAAACGAGTAGACGAACAGCGTCACCGGGACCGCCTTGAAGTTCGTCAGGACGAGTCCGAACAGGAGCTCGATCCACGCGAAGATGAAGCTGATAATCGCGACCGAGAAGATGCCGGGTTTCGCCGCCGGCAGGACGACTTTGCGGAAGCCTTGGAACCGGGTCGCGCCGTCGACGCGAGCGGCCTCTTCGAGCGTCTCGGGGATGCCGTCGAAGAACGCCTTCATCACCCAGACGACGAGCGAGAGGTTGATGCTGACGTACATGAACACCATCCCGATGCGGCTGTCGAAGAGGTTGAGTTCCCGGAAGATGACGAAAAACGGGATGACGACGGCGATGGGCGGGAGCATCCGCGAGGAGAGAATCCACACGAGCACGTCCCGCTCCATCGGGATGTCGTACCGCGAGAGGACGTACGCCGCGGGCACGCCGATGAGCAACACGAGCACGACCGACGCCGACACCATGATGACGCTGTTGGCGAACGCCGCGAGGAACGCGCCGTCCTGTGCGAGCCGGATGTAGTTGTACACCGTCGGCAGGAAAAGCCAGTCCGGCGGCAACGCGTTGGCTTGCCCCGGGGGCTTCAGCGACATCGACGCCAGCCAGTACAGCGGGAACAACACGACGAACGACCACGCCAACAGAAGCCCGTGGCGGGCGACGCTGACGAGCGTCTCGCGGGTGTCTTTGTCGAGGCGCTGGGACCCAGTGTCGACGGGCGACTGAGAGTGGGACTGAGACCGAGACTGGTTCTCGGACGCCATCAGTCCCACACCCCCTCGAAGCCGACCTTGGCGATGACGATGTTCGCGATGGCGACCACGAAGACGAGGTAGACGACCGCAATCGCGGCCGCCACGCCCGGCGAGTTGTTGATGAACATCTGTTCGTAGATGTTGATGCTCACGAGTTGGGTGGCCGTCCCCGGGCCGCCTTGGGTCAGGCCGTAGACGACGCCGAACGTCCGAAAGAGGTCGATGAGTCGGATGAGCGTGGCGACGAACACCACGGGCTTCATGTACGGGATGACGACGTGGAGGTAGCGACGCCACAGCGGCGCGCCGTCGACGCGCGACGCCTCGATGAGCGTGTCGGGCACCGACGAGAGGCCGGCGTAGAAGATGATGAACATGAACGGCGTCCAGTTCCACGTGTCGAGGAGCACCACCGTCAACAGCGGAATCTCAGAGAGGAACGCCGGGGCCGCGAAGGGCGTCGTCGCCTCGATGAGATAGGGGATGACACCGATTTCGCTGTTCAGCATGATGCGGCCGATGGTCGCGAGCGAGACGGGCGCGACGGCCATCGGGATGATGAACAGCACTCGGTAGAACGACTGCAGTCGCTCGGACTCCACGCCGGCGACGAGCGCGGCGAGGCCGAACCCGAGGACGCTCTCGAGCGCGAGCGCGCTGACGACGACGGTCACCGTGATGATAAACGAGTGCAGCGCGCCCCCGCGGCCGAACGCCGTCGCGTAGTTCTGCAGGCCGACGAACTCGGCTGCGAAGACGTCGAACGTGGGCTCCTCGATGACGCTGAGGTAGAGGTCGTACGCGCCGGGGAAGAAGGTGATAAGCAGCATCACCAGCACCATCGGCGCGATGAACCAGTACGGGAGGTAGTCGTTCCACAGCGCCCGCAGCCTGGCGACCCCCGTCTCGCTCGTCGTCGTCGTTTCGGTCTGTGTTTGCGTGCTCATGGCGTCACTCGCTGTAGATCTCCTCTGCGACTTCGGCGGCCGTCGTCATCGCGGCCTCGGGGGATTTCTGGCCCGCGAGGGCGCGCTGGAGTTCCTCGGAGTAGCGCTGTCCCCACTCGGGGTACTTCCGGTCGAACGGGTCCGGCGACGCCGACTGGAGCGATTCGAGGGTCACCTGCGCGAACTCCTCGCCGACCTGCGAGCGGAACTCGTCGTTCTCCCAGACCGACTGGCGGACGGAGAAGGCGGCGTCGCTGTGGAGGTGCATCCACGTGTTCGTCGGCTCCGAGGTCGCCCAGAGCATGAACAGGAACGCCTGTTTCGAGTTCGCCGCGTTCTTCGACGTCGAAATCTGCCAGTTGTACGCGTTGGGTGCGAACTCGCCGTCGGCCGGCTTCGGGACCTTCGCGATGCCGACGGTGTCGGAAATCGACGACTCCGAGCCGGTCAGGCCGGGCCAAAACAGGTTCGCGTCGGCGACGATGTGGCCCGCGCGGCCCTCCTGCATCGTCGAGAGCACGTCGGACCACGACTGCGTGGACGCGCCTTCGGGGCCGTAGTCCCGCAGGAGGTTCGTGTACCACGTCGCCGCGTCGATGACACCCGACGAGTCGAGCCCGGAGTCGGACGGGAACTCCGTCCAGAGGGACGACCCCATCTCGCGGAGGAGCATGTTCAGGATGAAGATGTTCATCCCGTAGCCCTTCTGTCCGCGGCCGACGGTGCCGACGACCTCCGACTCGTTTTCGTGAATCGTCTGGGCGTTCTGGCGGAACTCCTCGAGCGTCTCCGCGACTTCGAGGTCGTGTTTCTCGTAGAGGTCGGTCCGGTAGAACTGGGTCTGCACTTCGACGGTGATGGGCAGGCCGGTCCAGTCGTCGCTGAAGCCGCCGCCGTGGGCCTGCCACCGCGACGCCTCGAAGAGGTCGTCGGGCTGGTACCAGGCTTCGTCGTACAGGCTCTCGTCTTCGAAGTAGGGGTCGAGCGGCTGGAGCCAGCCTTCGTTTCGGTACTGGTTGACCACCTGATCCATGAAGAAGACGTCAAACTGGCCAGCGCCGGTGCTCACGTCGGTCTGTCGCTTCGTCCGGAACTGGTTTTCGGGGAGGATGTTCCAGACAACGTCGATGCCGGTGAGTTCCTCGAAGACGGGGATTGCCGGCTTGATCGCCGAAACCCACGGGTGCTGGACGGCACCGATGTTGATCTGGGAGCCCTCGAACTGCGCCCAGTCGATGTCGGCGTCGTACTCGCTGAGCGGGATGGCGGGTTCGGACGACGATGCAGTCGAGGTGTCGCCGTCGGTACTATCGCCGTCAGTCGAGCCGCCGCTGTTCTGTGCCTGGTCGCCGCCGCGGGTACAGCCGGCGAGACCGCCGAGGAGACCCGCTGCTGCTGCCGTCTTGATGAAGCTTCGTCGGTTGTGGTCGTTCGTCATTGGTAGTGATGTGGTGTGTGCTGTGTCTGTGTGGTCAGTCGCGCTGTGCCGCGTTACCGGGCCGGGTAGATGATCTTCTTCAGCCCGCGGTTGTCCTCCATCTGGTCGAACGCGGTTTCGAGACCGGCGAGACCGAACTCGTCGGTGATGAGGGTGTCCACGTCGATACGGCCGTTCTGGAGCAGTCGCACTGCCCGTGCGAACGTGTCCGGCGTGAGCGAGTAGCTCGTGACGACCTCGCGTTCCTCGAAGAACAGGTCGTACGGCGAGAGTTCGATCTCGGCGTCTTTCGGGGGGACGCCGAAGATGAGCGTCCGGCCTCCCGGTCCCGTGAGCGAGTGCGCCTGTGCGATGGTCTGTGGGAGGCCGACGGCCTCGACGGCGATGTCCACGTCGCCGACGAGATTTGGAATCACCGTCGTCGGGTCCGTGACGGTCGGGTCGATGGTGTGGTCGGCACCGACCGACTTCGCCACCGCTCGACGCTCGTCGACGGGTTCGGAGACGACGATGGTCCCCGCGCCGCTCGCTCGGAGCGCCTGGACGAGAAGCAGGCCGATGAACCCCGCGCCGACTACGACGACGGTCTCGCCGCTCGTCAGGTCGGTCTGGTCGATGCCGTTGATGACGCACCCGAGCGGTTCGGCGAACGCGGCCGTCCGGTAGTCGAGGTCGCCAATCGCCTCGACGTTCCCCACGGGAACGGCCGCGTACTCCGCGAACGCGCCGTCGATGACGTGTTTCGCGGCCCCGCCGAGGGAGGTGAGATCGTGACAGAGGTTCTCCCGGCCGGCCTTACAGGCGCGACACTCGTGGCACGGCACCGACGGGTTGATGGCGACCCGGTCGCCCACTTCGTAGCCGTCGACGTCCGACCCGACATCGACGACTTCGCCCGCGCTCTCGTGGCCGGGCACCGTCGGGAAGTCGACGTCGAGATTGCCGTGATACATGTGCAGGTCGGTGGTGCAGACGCCACAGGCGTGTATCTCGACCAGTACCTCGTCCGCGTCGGGGCGCGGTCGGGCCGTGTCGGTTATCGCTACGGTGTGGGTGTCCGTCAGTTGGGCAGATTTCATTGGTTCGACCGTGACAATCCGTTCAAAAACTGATTGATAAAACCCCATGGCAAGAATCGAAACCGCTCGTTTAGAGATCTATACCACCGAATATCGGCCGATTCAGATTGTTCTGCAGAGCAAAACGAGGTAGCTATTGCCGCCCCATTTGTTGTATAAGCTATAATAATTAACAATCAGGCGTGTACTGGGGCGTGTGCGGCGCGGGGCATCGTTCTGCTCTGAAAAACAATTTCTATATAGCCGTGTCACCTCGTGGCACTACAGAGATGACGGGGACAACGACGGTCGACGCGACGATGAACTCGTTTCGCATCCTCGAGCGACTGGTCGCGTCCGACGAGGCGCTCGGGGTCACCGAACTCGCGGCCGACGTCGGGCTCTCGAAGGGCGTCGTACACACGCACCTCAACACGCTCGCGGAACTCGGATACGTGACGAAACGAGATCGGAAGTACCTCGCGTCGATGGGGCTGTTGGCCCTCGGCGAGGAGGTTCGGTCCCACCTCGGCGTATTCACCGCCGCGAGACACCACCTCGATAACTTGGCGCGGGTCACCGGAGAGGTCTCGACGCTGTTCGTCGAGGAAGACGGCGTCGGCATCTGCGCGTACATGGCTCACGGGCCAAACGACTGGGCGCCCGCGTACGCGTGTGGAACCCGCATCCCGCTCCACGTCACGGCCCCCGGCAAGGCCATGCTCGCGTCGCTCGGCCGCGAGCGCGTCGACGACATCCTCGACGAACACGGCCTCGACGCACGGACCGGCGAGACGATTACCGACCGCAACGTGCTCCGCGGCGAACTCCGAACGATTCGCGAGAACGGCATCTCGTTTTGCAGAGAAGAACAATCTGCGGGGGTTATCGGGGTGGCGTCGTCGATTGCCCTGACTGAGCGCGCGCCAGCCGCGGCCATCGGCGTCTGCGGGCCGTCGAGTCGACTCACCGGTCGGTATCTCGAAGAGGACATTACCGGGCAGGTCATCAGCACCGCGAAATCGATTCAGGTCGACCTGACGCGGTGACCCAACCGGGTAGCGTGTCGCCTCGCGGACGTCGAACGCGAGACGACCCGAGTCGCTCGCCCCAGCGACGCGGTTACAGATTCTCGCCCGCGATGATTTCCTCGACTCGCCCGTGGTCGAACAACTGTTCGTCGGCCCCGAAGTCGGGGTAGTCGTCGCCGTCCTCGTAGGTCGGCCAGTCGCCGAACTGGTCGGGGTAGAGCTGTTTGGCGGTCATCTCGGTCTGGAACAGGTTCATGAGCGGCCCCTGCCACCGGGTCCCCTGCGGGTAAACGCGGTCGTTCTGGACGGCGGCCAGTTCGCGGCCGACCGGGTCGTCCCGGAGGTTCTGCTTCAGCCCGTCGAAATCGACGGTTTCGGTGACCGTCCACAGCGTGAGAATCACGTCGGGGTCGGCTTCGAGGAGCGCCTCCATGTCGACTTCTTGGAACGGGCCCGTGAACTCCTCGTCGCCGAAGGCGTCGACCGCGCCGAGCGGCCGGGTGTGGGAGTTCCAGTAGCCGGGCGCGTTCAGGCGAAGGAGGTAGATGCTCGACAGGTCCGTCGAGATGGAGAGATACGCGGCGGTCGGGCGCTCGGACTCGGCCGGAAGTCCGTCTTCGACGGTGGTGAGCTGGTCGTCGTGGACGGACTGCAGGGCCTCGTAGCGTTCGCGCTCGCCGTACAGCGACGCGACGCGGTCGAACAGTTCCCAGAGGTCGTAGTACTGGTAACCGTCGGCCCACGCCTCCGGGGGCGTGGAGTTGAAATTGCTGTAGTAGTTGCCGAACCACGGGCCGATGTTGTCCGCGACCTCGTCGATGTCGGTTTGGTTCCAGTTGTCCTGCGTGGACACCCACGCGGGGTCGACGAGGTGGAGGTCGCTGTCGAGTTCGTACAGCCGCTCTTTCGTGAAGCCGTACTCGCCCGCCGCGTCGGCCCACTCGATGTCGAAGTCGTCGAAGCCGGCGGTGAAGTACTCCAGACCCGCGACGGTGCCGTCCCACCAGAGGTTGTTCACGGTATCGCCCTGCCCGAGCGCGCTCGCCATGTCCGGGAACCACGGGAAGTGGGTGAACACGTTCGTCGGCGGCTCGTCCAGCGTGACCGTCCCGACCGGCGACAGTTCGGCCGTGTAGCCGGAGTCGTCCGTCTCGGTTTCAGTCGTCGTCTCGGTGGCTTCCGTCTCGGTTTCGGTCGCCGTGGCGGCCTCGGTCGCGGTCGTCGTCCCGTCGTCGCCCGACTGCCCGGCGCAGCCCGCGAGCACCCCGCCACCGAGAAGCGCACCACCGTACTTCAGGTAGTCTCTCCGCGTCGGCCCCGCGTTCTCGTCGGTCTGTTTCATACGAATTAGGCTCACCTAAACCAATATAGGTGCTTCGAAGTTTAGGCCGGGCTAAAAACAAGTGACACGACGGGGCGCGGCCGTCGCCTCACCGGCGGTCGGCGCTGACGCTAGGGTTCCGACACGCCGACGACCTGCTTGCCGATGTTGTCGCCGGAGAACAGGCCGAGGAACGCGTCGGGCGCGTTCTCCAGGCCGTCGACGACGGTCTCGCGGTGTTCGAGGTCGCCCGAGGCGACCCACGCGCCGAGTTGCTCGCTAGCCTGCTCGAACCGGGTCGCGTAGTCGCCGACGAGCAGTCCCTGAACCTTCGCCCGCGGCGCGATGAGTTGCGGGAGCTTTCGCGGGCCGGTCGGGACGCCCTCGTCGTTGTAGTGAGCAATCTGCCCGCAGATAGCGACGCGGGCGTCGAGGTTCAGTTTCGTGAACACCGCGTCGGTGATGGGCCCGCCGACGTTGTCGAAGTACACGTCGACGCCGTCGGGCGCGGCGTCGTCGAGCGCCGCGCGATAGTCGTCGACTGCTTTGTAGTTGATTGCGGCGTCGAAGCCGAGGTCGTCGGTGAGCCACGACACCTTCTCGTCGGAGCCCGCGAAGCCGACGACGCGACAGCCGTTGAACTTGGCAATCTGGCCGACGACGGAGCCGACTGCACCGGCCGCGCCGGACACGACGACCGTCTCGCCGGGCGAGGGGTCGCCCACCTCGAGCAGGCCGAAGTACGCCGTCCGGCCGGGCATCCCGAGTACGCCGAGATATGCGGGCAGGTCCGCGACGGATGGGTCGACGGGCGCGACCTCGCTCGCGTCGAGGACGCTGTAATCGGCCCACGTTCCGTTGCCGGTCACGAAGTCGCCGGCGTCGTACGCCTCGCTTTTGCTTTCGACGACTTCGCCGACGACGCCGCCCTGTAGTGGGTCGCCGACCGACCACGGTTCGGCGTACGACTCCGCGTCTCGCATCCGCCCGCGCATGTACGGGTCGACGGAGAGATATCGCACGCGCACGAGGAGTTCCCCGTGTCGCGGCTCCGGGCGGTCGCCCTCGCGGAGTTCGAAGCTGTCCATGTCCGGTTCGCCCTCGGGGCGCTCGGCAAAAATCCACTCGCGGTTCGTTTCGCGCATACCCGAACACCGACCCGCGACGGTAAGGACGGTGTTGTTTCCAGCAGCACCGTCCGGTTCGACGGGAAACGGCCGGCGTCGCTGCTCCGCCGCGACGAGTCACGGACACCACCTTCGCCGAACCCAGCCCCTATCTGGCCGGGCCGACTATGCGACGGCGAACAATGCAGGTCGCAGTCATCGGCGCGAACGGCGGTATCGGACGGGAACTGCTCCCGCGACTCGCGGACGCCGGCCACGACCCCATCGGCGTCGTCCGCGACGAATCGCAGTTCGAGGCGGTCCGCGACCGCGGCGGCGAGCCACGACTGGGCGACCTCGAAGGCGACTTCGACGCGGCGCTCGACGGGGCCGACGCGGTCGTCTTCACCGCCGGCTCCGGCGGATCGACCGGCGCGGACAAGACGCTGATGGTCGACCTCTGGGGCGCTCGGCGGGTAGTCGACGCCTGTGTCGACGCGGGCATCGACCGCTTCGTGATGATTAGCTCGGTCGGCGCGGGCGACCCGCTCGCGGGCCCCGAGCCCCTGCGCCCGTATCTGGTCGCCAAGCGCTGCGCGGACGACCACCTCGAACAGTCGTCACTCGACGCCACGATTCTCCGCCCCACGAGGCTCACCGACGCGGAGGGCACCGGAACCGTCTCGCTGACCCTCGACGAACGTGACGACACGCCCGAGATTCCGCGAGCCGACGTGGCCCAAGCGGTCGTCGCCTGTCTCGATATCGACCGGACGGTCGGCGAGACGATGCATCTCACGGGTGGAGAGACGCCCATCGAGCAGGCGCTCGGTGGCGACGACTGAGTACCTCCCGCGTAACTCCCGCGGGCACCACGCGACCGGACCGACATCAGGCGGTTTCATACTCCTCCGCCGAGCAGGTAGCGAAACCGTGAGTACGACACCGGACGCGGCGGGCACACGACGCGAGATACTGGGCATCGTCGTCGGCTTCTTCCTGCTTTCGACGGCGGCCGCGGCTTACGAAATCGCGCCGGCAAGCGTCTTTCCGGCAATTCAGGAGTCGCTCGGCCTGAGTTCGAGCGCGGCGGGCTGGCTCGTCAGCATCATGTACGCGACGGCGGTCGTCACGAGCGTCCCCATCGGCGTCGTCCTCGACCGCTTTTCGGTGCGCCGCGTGGTCGGATTGGCGACCGTCGCGCTGGTCGTCGCCGGCGGCTGGGGCTGGTACGCGGCCACCGCCGGCGCGTACGGCTGGCTCCTCGTTTCGCGGGTGCTCGGTGGCCTCGCATACGTCACGTTCTGGAACGCGGGCGCGAACGTCGTCGGGAGCGCGGTCCCCCCGGAACAACGCGCGACGCAGTCG
>NZ_JAMYJY010000063.1:0-22406 GCF_024136985.1 Haloferax sp. AB510 | reverse complement strand
GCAATCTTTCAATACCCATGCACCTATTATGTCATCTGGTAATATCAATCGTCATGTTTGCATAATGTTGAACTGGGCACGTGTGTGCTAAAATACACAGTGAAAATCATACCAACTCTTCTTCCTTAATCCGCTCCCAGACCTGCTCCCCATATTCAGTCATCTCATACAGTCTCCCAGGATGTTCGTCTGCAACGATCTCAACCATCTTTCGGTCTCGAAGCTCACCGAGTGCACGAGAGACGTTCGGATAGCGGATGTCGTACGCTTCTTTAATCTGTTTGGGATAACTAATCCCGGTTGAGAGGTGTTCCATCACGTAAATTCGGTACTTCGAGTTGAGTACCCAGCGAACATCGGCCAACTCTTCGTCCATCAGCGTGAGTAAAACTCACCTAGCAGCGGGTCTATATCTACCTCTAATTCACATATGATCGACTTATCAGTTCCCATCAGAAAAACTATATGTCGTCGGCGAAAGCGTGACTTGAAGTCGGATTACGCACCGAGGTACATACAATGGGATACGAGCTAATTAACGCCAACACGTTTGAGGAGCTCTCGAGTTGGCCAGAAACGACTGACCCACAGGCTGGTTGGCAAGACGGTGGGGGAGTCCATGCGATCGTTACGGACCCACCGTACGGAGTCATCGAATTCATGGAGGAGAACGTCGAGAAGATGCGCCAGGGGTCCGGTGGAGTATGGCGAATTCCGCCTTCGCTGGATGGTAGCCAGCGGAATCCAGTCCCACGGTTCACCGTTCTTACTGAGGAGGACAAACAGATGCTTCAAGACTACTTCGAAAAGCTCGGTGAGCTCGCGTATAAGGTTCTCAGACCGGGCGGCCACATCTTCATCGCCTCGACGCAGCTTCTGATGCACTACGTCTCCAAAGGCTTCGATGAAGCGGGGTTAGAACGCCGAGACGTACTGGTCCGAGAAACCAAAACGCTCCGTGGTGGTGACCGTCCTAAAGGTGCACACGACCATCCAGAATATTCGATGGTATCCAGTATGCCTCGAGTATACTGGGAGCCGTGGCTTCTGTATCGGAAACCGTTTGATACGAAGTTAGTCGAGAATCTCGAAACGTGGCAGACTGGTGGGTTGCGCCGTGAATCCGAGGACCGGCCGTTTACTGATCTGCTCGAAGATGGAAAGACTGGAAAGCGCGAACGTGAGATAACTGCGGCAGCAAATCCGGAGAGCGAGGACTCACATCCTAACGTGAAACCACAGAGTTTGATGCGTGAGCTCTGTCATGCTGCGCTTCCACTCAAACAAGGCGTCATCTTAGATCCCTTCATGGGTAGCGGATCGACAGTTGCAGCAGCAGAGGCGATCGGCTACGACTCGGTGGGAATCGAACTTGATGACTCGTACTACGAGATGGCTAAACAATCCATTCCACGATTCGCCGAGATCAGCACGCCAATTGAGCAACGTGAGGATATTCGAAAGACAAAGGCCGCCGAAGAGTCGACGTCGCTCTCCGATTTTAGCTAGATCTTGATTTCGTGGAGAGTTGGGTGATCGACGTTAGACATCTAACTCTGTTTGTTCGGTTACGTATTCTGGATGCTCCTCGGCAAAGACCGGGTCGAACGTCGTCTGGTACTCGCGGTAGCGTTGTTTTGGTTCTGCGAGGCCTGTGATGGCTTCCGGTTTCTGATAGACGGGGTTCGACCGGAGTTTATCCATCCCATTCGCGATGATACTCGAGGTAATCGTTCGTCGACTATCACCGGAACGTCCGCTGTGACTCCAATCTTCTTCTTCCAACTTTGCACAGAGGACTTGTATGATCTCAACACCGGCCATCTCAGCTGGGTCGACCTCGCGATCAATCGGAGCATATCGAAAGATGACGAACCACGCGGATTCGTTGTTGTGGGCCTGCCAGCCGCCATTTTGTTGAGAGCACTTCGTCTCGATTCCTTCGTCACCGTGATGAACGCGGTAATCATCAGCCGCGTATGCTTCGTTGTCGATTGGGAGAATATCGGGGAACCCGTCCTGTTTCTGGTTCTTGATCAGCACATCGCTTGCCTCGGCAAGGTTATCTGTGAGGATGTCGCCGACAAAATCACTAAGTGCGTTATTCGCGCGAAGGAGGTTCTCGATGTTATGGTGTCCTTCTGAATGGAGAAATTCGTTGATTCCGTGGTAGAGGTCGTACCATTCTTTGATAGCGTCAGCTACGTCATCTGGAGTGACACCATACGGAAGTGTCGCATTCGGATTAAGATAGCGTTCCTCGAATTGTGGCGTGGTCATACATTATTGAAAATTGACCGCTTACATAGGAGAGTTATTTCAATTCGGTTGTGACTGAGTTATTGAGTACCTATCATGAATTGTTTATTTTGTTACACTTTTGACCAACAGCTCATTGCTAGGAAATACGAGTGCCAATAGTACGGTTCCACAGGAAACCCCAAAATCGAGTCTGTAGATTTTGCTCAAGTTCTGTAACTACGACCTCCTTTCTCTTTTCTAAGTGTTTAAATTCCTCTCCCGGTGGCTCCTGAAACCCATGCATTACTGCTCTTAAATGGTCCATCTCCTGAGCTATTGAGTAAAATCGAACGAGCGCTTCAACTTCCTCAGACGTGAGTCTCCCAATGTTATCGATATAATTGTCATAGACCGCTGTTGGAATCATCCAGCTCGTGTACGGTAGTGGAATCTCTCGGTCACCTACGTCAACTGGAATTGGTAAGTCAACTGCAGTTAGTTCTGCGAGAAATGCTCGGCGCATATTCTGTGTTCGATCATAATCCTGCTTGGCGTAGAGTACTAACCCAGCAATGACGGTTCCTACAATCGGTATTATCGCAGTGACAATCATCGACAGTATACTAATTATTTCGGCGAGCATAGGGAGAGCACAATCTGAAATTTGGTTTATTTTCCAGATAGTATCTGTACGCATTTGCGTCTAATAAAATGAGTCTCGCTACTGGGAACCTATCTAACCACAGCCAGCACTATGTTACACTCCAATCACAACCCCACGTACCGCCGCCCGTTCGTCTCCCCTCGCGCTTCCACCAGATTGTAATCGGCCAACTTCTGCAGGTCCCGCCGAAGTGACCGCGCTGCTCGTTCCTCTCCTGACGCCTCGATATACAGCGGCCGCAACTCGCCCATCTTTAGCGGGCCGTGCTCGCGAACGAGTTCCAGCAGCGTCGCTTCGTGGACCTTCAACTGACTCGTCGTCTTCTGGCGTAACTCCCCACGCGCCAACGGAACTGCCTCGTCGACGACGGCCGACGTGATCACGTCATCACCGGCCAACTTCGCGGCTCGATAGAGCGACCGAATCGACACGCGAGCGTCGCCAGCGGCGTGGTCGGCGATCCGTTCGAGAATCTCCGTCGGCACGTCGTACTGCAGACCCTCCCGAACCCGTGCATCGAGAATCTCGACCAGTTCCGAGACACGGTAGGGCTCACAGTAAATCCGCACGCCCGACCGGAACCGCGAATGAACCCGCTCGTCCATCGAGGCGAACAGCTCTTCTTCGCGGTTCGTGATCAACACGAGCGTCAGCTCCGGAATCGCATCCAGACTGTACAGCAGGTCCGTCTCGTCCAGGCGATCGACTTCGTCGAGGATGACGACGTACGGTTTGTCGATGGACTCCCGAAGCCGGGTCAGGAGCATGTCATGGGCCGTCGAGTGTCGGTGGAGGTCCCACACCTTCCCGACCTCCGAGAGAATGTCGTAGAGGACGACCCACGGCCGGTGGTCGTCCCAGCAGTTGACGTACTTCGTGACGACGTCGGCCTCAGTTTGGAGCTGCGCGAGTCCGAACCGCGCGGTTGTCGTCTTCCCCACGCCGGAGGGCCCGGTGACGATGGTGTTCGAGCCCGACTTACCGTCGAGAATGGGTGAGAGAGCCGTCGAGAGGAGGTTCAACTCGTGGTTCCGGTGGACGAGATCGGCGGGTACGAAGGCGTCAACGTCGAATACTTCCTCTCGGGTGATCATTTTGCTGGAGATATCGATGTGGGGGGTACTTAATCGGTGATGAGGGCTGTCCGAATTGGCCGAATCAAGTGTCTGTACACCCACAATTTCTCCCGGAACAACACGCTCGAATCGCAATCGAATCGCGGATGTGTGGGGTCGAACCGAAGCACAGTCGTTTCACGACGCAATCGAACGAACCCACAGTTCGAGTCGAGTGGCCCCACAACTGGCAGTAGCGACGAATACATGCGTGTTCAGAACGCGTCGAACCAGCGCACACAGCTGATGCGATACACCCGAAATTGGGACGCAATCGCGTTCTGAAATCCCCCGGTACACCCCACTTTTGTTGGGGTGTACCGGCGATTCGGGTGTTTGAGGGGGTCGATTCGACCCGCTCAGGTGCCCGTTTGAGCGGTGGTGAGACACGTGTTGGCGAAGCTACAAAGCCGGGAGAGGGCGCTCTAACCCACAAATCGAGGGATTGGGATTCATATCGAGTGTGGGTCCCTCGTTTTTGTCGGCGAATTTCTACACTCTTGGTCGGGAATCATCGGGTACACCCTTGCGGGAACTTGGCGTCCATGTACACCCGTGAATTCCGGGGGTGTAGCATCCCTCAACCCGAAATCGGTGTTTGAAAAGGGTGTAGAAAATCCGACTCCGAAATCACACTCGCTGATATCGTGGACTTAGTGTCAAACAACTGTTCTCCGCCACAGATTTATCCACGTTGCAAAAGTGTCACTCTATATCTCGATGAAACGACAATTGGCTGATTTAGATGTTGACTCGCTGAATGGCGACGAAGTCCGATTTATACTGAGTGAACAGATAGAGAGTTTCCGGAGAAAGCAAGAGCAAGCTCAGCGGCACATCCGAATCACTCTATTGGTACTCAGCATCGCATTAGGTGGCATTAGCTATCAGTATGCGATCCAACCTTCGATTTTCAATATGGATGTCTTTCTGTCAACTCTACTTTCACAAGAATACTCAGACAATGATTTCTTTTATTTGACTCGGGGTTTAATAATCCACATTCAATATTTGTTGGTTCTAGGAGTGATCTTTCTATTTCATTCTGTAGTTGATGCATTCTTGGTAATATTCGATGATGAAGCAATTCCACTATCCCACAAAAAACAGAGATCTGAAAGAGGTATATTCAACAATACCTCTGATTTGAGAGAGTGGATTGTAGAGAATGATCATCGCTTGAAAGGGACCAAGCGACGGCTACAAAGGAGCTATTTCCATATCTACTGTGCCGTCCTTGTGACTATATTTTCACTTTTGATTTGGGTTGGCGTGTCTATTCCTAGTGTGAATGTCCTTGTATTTCTAAATGCAGCGATTATACTCTCTGTTCCTGCATTTCTTTATTTAAAGTTAGAACAGTCTTTGAGAGCGTTAGTTTCACACCCACAGAAGCCTAGTTTTGCGAAAACAGCTTTAGAGGAGTTTGACAGAATTGTAGATGTGTTTCTGCACCAAGGTATGGGCATCGTAATGAAAATCATTTGTCTAATAATATACCTCCAACTCGTGCAAAGATCCCTCTCGTTCGTTACTGAGTATCTGTTTTAGTATGTATTCTGAACCTTATGTCCTCCAGTAGCCGTACAGCAGCAAGTGAACTCATAGATCAATTAGTCATATTTACTGCGTCGAACCCGCGCCGTCGACGCGGTAAATCTTCGCGACACACTGCTCCTCCAACACATCAGGAACGTCCACGTCGCCACCAAACACAGCGTACTCGACGCCGGCCTCGATCTGCGGCGGCGAAATCACAATACCGTTCCCTGACCGATACGCCGACCGTTTGTCGGCGTTCAACAGCGCTTGCAGGACTTCGATTCGCTCGGCGTCTGTTTCGGTGACTGCCATGGACGAATCTGCTGTACCAATCTAGATAACAATCTTGGTGAGATGACCCGTCTTGACGGCGCGAGACGGCCCCCAACGATTCCCGACAGGTCCGGATTTTCAGCGTCTTATCGTGTCTTCTAGCGTTTCTTGAATCGTCGGCGACGCCGAACGAGGTCGCCGGCGAACCATGACTGAGGGAGCTGACCGAACTCCGACTGGAGTTCACGGAGAAATCGTCGAGTACCGACGCTCGGAGGTCGAAGAGTGGGAGTCGCTCTTCGCGTCCGACGAAGCAACCATCGAGGCGACGGAGAACCCGCTCGATGGGTGACGTAGCAGTCACCGCGGACGGCCACACCCACGCGGTGGCCGTGGCCGACCTCGAGGGAGACATCGAAGTCGACGTGGACGCGGGAACCGAACCCCGCGTCCGACTCCCGACCGACGTGTGCGTGTCCTACGTCGAAGACGCCCTCGAAACCGACGGTGGAGTGAGCGCACACACCCGGAGTCGCGTCGACGGCTACGGTCTCGCCGGCAAGACCCGAGACTACGCGATGGCGGGGGCGATGCTGCTCGCGTCGGTCGCGGGGTGGCTCTGGGCATCGGCGGGCGGCGGCATGCAGTTCGCCGCGCTCGTCACCGCGAGTGCCGCCGCCGGACTCGGCGTCATCGCCTACCGGTCCGCGGCAGCGGGGGTGAGCCATGTCGGGGAGTAGTCGCCTGTTCTCGCTCCTGTCGGTCGCGATGGCCGTCCTCCTGTTGACCACGCCGGCCGCAGCCGCCGACGCGTCCTCGGAGATCGATTTCTCGGCGGACGCGACGCCGAACCCGCAGTACGGCGTCCAACTCACGAAGGCGACGCACAACGCCTCGTGGGACTCGCCGCTTCGCTACGAGAACAACGACGGTGAGCTCGTCCTCGCGGACGCCGAGGTGAACGACTCGGTCGACAACCCGTACTCGTTCTACCCGACGCACGTCGACGCCGCGGACTTCGGCGCGTTCCCAGTCGACAAGGAGAACGTCTCCGCGCTCGACGCGAACGAGTGGACGGTAAACGAGTCCAACACGGCGGGCACGGTGACGCTCATGTCCGACTCGCCGGCGTCCGACATCGACGGCGTGCGGTTCTCGACGACCTCGCAGACGAGCGGCGATGTGGCAGTCTTCGAGTTCTCGAACTTCTCTATCGACAGCGACATCCAGAAGAAGCATCTCGCGACCGCCGTCGACGTCGCCGAACTCGACGCCGGCGCGGTCGTCGAACTTCGCGCGGTCGACGACGACGGCGACTACTACGCGGCCGAAATCAACGCGTCTCGCACGTCCGGCTCGAACCTCATCGCGAACGCGACCGGCTCGGGCTACGTCTTCCAAGAGCAGATGGGCCAGATGGACCTCGTCACCGCGGGTGACGGCTCCGTCGGGACGCTCGAATCGGTGCAGGTCGTCGTTCGCGACGGCGACGCGGACGTGACGATGTCGATGCTGAACCTCGAGAAGCTCTCGAAGTACAAGCTCGGCACGCGCCTCGAGAATACGGACGACGACGAACTCGAGACGGTCGACGTGTACGAGAAGAACGCCTCGGGAACGCTCGCGGTGAACGAGCTCTCCTCGCTCGGTTCGTGGGCGAGTTCGGCGGCCATCAAGGGGCTGACCTTCGACGCGAACTTCACGGCCGAGCGACTCGACGCCGAGGACGTCGACGTCGAGTTCAAAGAGACCGGCAACAAGTACCCCGGCTACTTCGGGACCGTCACGGTCCAGTACCGGATGGCGCTGCCGGACGTGTACGACCTCGACTACCAGTTCCCGGCGCTCACCGACGAGCAGTCGGTGACGCGTGACCGCGTCCTCTCAGTCGAACTCGCCGAGGGCGTCTCGGAATCCACCGCGTTCGAGGATATCGAGTCGTGGACGGACAAGACGGCGCTGTACACGTCGCTGAACGCGTCGGTCACGCTCGACGACACCGTCCAGCCCGGACAGGACACGGTCATCAAGTACGAGTACAAGGTGACCGAGGACCAGTACGACGCGATGCAGCCGTCGGCGCTCGGCGGCGCAGGCTTCTCGTCGGGTGACGGTGGCTGGTTCTCGTTCCTCTCCGGCTTTACGAACTGGATCGCCGCCGGCCTCGCGACTATCGCTGCGACCGTCGGCATCGCATCGAAGCGCTCGGGGGCCTGAACGGTGGTGAACGCGCCTGACGCCTCTGGGGGCAGTTCGTCGTCGAGCGGGACGGGCGAGTCGGGCGGGTCGAGCGGGCCGCGTCTGGACGGCGCGCGGAGTTACATCGACTTCGCCGACCGATTCGACAACTTCGGTCAGGCGTTCATCGCGACCGTGAGCGGCATCGCCGTCTTCGCCGGGTCGGCGGTCATCGCGCTCGGCGAGTCGGTCGTCAACCTCCCCGTCACGCTGTTAGACGCCTTCGGAACCGGTGGCGAGGCGTGGGTGTTCGCGCTGACTCGCGACCCGGCGGAGTTCGTCTCGGCGTCGTTCCAATCGGCGGCGGATTCGCTCTTGACCGGACCGTTCGCCGAACTCGGGCCGTTCCTCCCGTGGATTGCGGCCGTCGTCGCCATCGGCGTGGTCATGATCTTGACGTGGTATCTCGACCGCCGCGACTCGGACGTGCCGGGCCTGGGCATCGACCTGCCGGTCATCGGAAACGACGAAGACGGCGACTTCACCGACGAGGAGTGATGACGGTGGGTCAGCAACGCGACCGCGGCGCGGTCGGCTCCCGTCGACACCTGGGGGTGACTCGTGTCGGGAACTGACGCCGCGCAGTACGTCGCGGACGACGGCTCTATCCGGGTCAAGCGACTCGTCGGAACGCTCCTCGCGGCGGCCGTGACGCTCTTCGGGTCGGTTCAAATCGAACTGCTGTCCGCGCTGGTGAGCGCGCAGGTCGCGCTCGTCGACTTCGTCGGCCGGTTTCTGACGGCGTTCGTCTCGAACGCGCTCGGTGAGAGCGCGGGAGTCGTGACTGACAGTTGGCGAGCAGCAGCGGTCGCGGCGGTCGAGTTCGGCCCGTTCGCGCCGGTGCTGTTGGCCCTCGAAGCGGTCGCCGTGCTCGTCATCGTCGCGACTATCTGGGACTTGCGGAGGGTCGTCTCGTGAACGCGTCGGACACCGGTGGCGAGACCTACAACAACTCCGGCGCGCCTTCCGGACCCGACCAGACAGCTGATACTGACACCGAGAGCGACGACGGCGGCCTCAGCGTCTTGGGCACGCTCACGTCGTTCTCCGACAACCCGGACGAACTCGAGTCGTTCCTGAAGGCACCGGCGACGTTCATCGTGACGACCATCGGGACGTGGGTCGTGACGAACGTCTTTCTCCGGCCTGCGGAGTTCGCGTTCGAGACCGTCGACTGGGCGGTCGCGACGACGACCACCGTGATGGAGTCTGCCTTCGGAACGGCTGGTTCGAGCGCGTGGGAGGGGCTCACCCCGGTTCTGGAACTTCCGACGATGTTCCGTAACCTCCTCGCAGGTCCGCTGATGGACGCCGGCCTCGCCGCCCCGATTGCCGGCGGGTTCGCGTCGGCGCTGTTGGCGGCGGTCGCGACGCTCGTCGTCTATCTGGTCGTCCGGGTCATCGTCGATGCGGTACCGGGTCTCGGAGGGTTGCTCCCGTGAGCGACGACCAACAGAACCCGCTCGAACGGGGCGCGGCGGTTCTCGGAAGCGTCCTCGCCGGTGCGGCGCTCTACCTCAAGTCGTTCGTGACGCTCGACCCGGCGTTCCTACTCTCGGGCGACTGGTACGGCATCGCGTCGCTGTTCACGCGATTCATCGGTCCCGAACTACTCCCGGCGCTGCCGTGGAACGCGCTGTTCTTCGCGGCGGCGCTCGGGATGCTCGCGGTTTCGCTGTTCAAACTCAGGAGTTCACGAAATGCAACGAAGTAACTCGCAGACGACGAATCGAACGAAAACTGAACCGACGTCGACGGAGGCGGGTCGATGAACGTCCTCGAACTGCTGACATCGAACTGGCTGGCCGTGCTCGGCGGCTTCGCGGCGCTGGTACTCATCGGCTTCGCGTGGGCGGAGTACGAAGACGAGAAGACCGCCGCAGAAGTCGGTGCCGGCGTTGGAGCGCGTTCCAAGCGTGCCATCGGCGGCGGGGTCGGATTCCTCTCGGCGCTCACCGTGGGCGTCCTTGGCGGCCTCTACGAGGCAGGGATGTCGCTGGGAGACCTCGGTGCCGCGCTGGGCGATCTCTTCGTCAACGCGCCGGAACTCATCTCGGGCATCATCGTCGGCGTAGTCGGCACCGCCGGTCTCTCTGGGGTCGTCCCGTTATCGACGATTCAGTTCGTCGGTATCGCCATCGTCGCGCTCGGTATCGGCGGCATCGTGGGCCTCCGACGGGGGACGTTCTGAGGTGCGTCTCGCATGAGACGACCCGCGAGGCTCGCGCTGCTGGCGCTGGTGCTGGTCGCGCTGTTGGTTCCGGTCGGAGCGGTCGCACAGTCCAACGAAACGGCGACTGAGACGGACTCGGGGCTCACCCTCGAACAGTTGAACGAGCGCGGGCAGAAGCCGGCGAACGCGCCCGACTCGGTTCGAGCGAGCGGAAGCTTCGGGCAGTACGGCGTGAAGTCACTCCCGACGGGACTGCTGGTCATCGAGGGCGAGGATTCGCCGATGTGGTCGTTCATGAGTCCCGGCGAGACGGTCCGCCGTAACTACGTCCGACTCGAGTCCCGCCGCGCCTTCGGCGTCGAACCCGAGAACGTGACCGTTCGCATCGCCTACTGGAAGGCGGGCACCGTCTCGAAGGAGCTGTCGGACGGGACCGTCGTCGAGGAGGAAGTCGCGAAGAACGTCACCACACACTCCCAGACGGTCACCGTCTCGGCGGGCTACTCGAAGCCGATTCGCATCGACCTGCTGCCGCACTACGACGACCGGGTTCGGACGACGATGTGCGTCGAAGAGCCGGGGGAGCCGAACTGTCTCGCCAATCCCGGCGCGAAGCGCTGGATGTTCTATCACGCCTCGACGAAGGCGGCCAAACCTATCGAGACGAACTCCGAGGGGTCACGGCTGGCGTGGTCGATCGGCCTCATCGCGTTCCCCTTTGCCGGCTTCACGTCGGTGACACTGTTCGTTGGTCGCCGCGCGGTCGAGAAGGCCCGCGGGAACCCCGGCATCTCGCTTCTGGCGTGGATACTGGCGCTCATCGGCATCGGCACCGCGATGGTCGTGTTCTGGCGGCAGGTCTCGTCGTCACTCATCCGCGCGCCGTGGATGCTCGGCGTCATCGGGGGCATCTTCCTCGGCATCCTCGCGACCGAGTGGTTCGGCGACGACAGCTATCTCGCGCTCTTCGTCCGCCTCCGGGCGAAAGATGGGATGGACTCGATGGTCCGTCAGGCTGCGCCGCAGGACGGCCACGACCGTCCCGACCCACTCGCCGACGACATCGCGACCGACGGCGGGTCGCAGGCCCGACAGACGGTCGACATGGACGCCGTTCCCGGCCGACTCATCGCCGACGTCTACCCACAGCGGATGGTCCGCGGCCCGGACGGCATCCGATCGGCGGTGAAACGCGGACTAGCGCGGTTCTACGCCCGCGCTCGGGGCGCTCGAGCGGATATGGCAACGAACGGCCGGCCGCAAACGTCTATCGAGGTGAACGGCGGCCCCTACGAGGAGCTGTTCTTCCTCGACCCCGAGTCCCAGAGTCCGGTCGAGTACGAACCCGAACGCCACGAGATTCGCTTCCCCGAACTCATCGCTCGCGACGAGGAGGGACGCCTCGACGTGAACGCGACGGCGATTCTCGGCGGTGTGGCCGCGCTTGGCGCGTCGTGGCTTCTCGGAAGCGTTCTCCTCGATTCGCCGTCGCTCGGTCTTCTCATCGGCGGGGGCGTCCTCTTCGCGACGAAGGTGATGCGCCCGGTGTCCGGTCGTTTCGGCGTCGACCTCGCGCCAGTCCACTACGGCAACGCCCTCGCGGCGATGCTGCAGCACGCTGACCAGATTGGGAACGTGAAGTCGTGGGAGACGCTGTTCGACCGCTACCACTCCGAGCGCGCCGAGAACAAGGCGGAAAACAAAGCCCTCTCTGACCGCGCAGAGGCGTCGCAGATGGACACCGTTGCTCGTCGCTACCTCGGCGACGACCATGGCGCGCAGGCGAGCACGGACGGAGGACGGCCCGATGAGTAGCACCTACCGCCGGGCCGACTCGGCCGACACCGAAGACGTGCCGCGTCGCGCGCTGGCGAAGCTCTCGGCGGACCAGCGAGATGCGTTTCAGAGACTGCTCGATGGGTTCGAGTCGCGGTCGGGCGTGCTCCGGTGGATGTCAGAAGTCACCGTCCACACGCTTGGCGCGCTTGAGGACGACTGGTTCGCGGCCGTCGTCTCCTCGCCGGGGTCGATGTCGGCGCTCCTCGGTGAGCCGTGGGGGCCGCTTCGAGACGCCGACGAACCGTTCTCGGCCGCAACCGCTGACGAGATACGGCGGTCGATGGCCGTGATGGACCTCTTACCGGCCATTCGCCGTTCCCACCATGAGTTCCGGTGGTCGGCGAAGGACTACCTCGGAACCGATGAGGACGGCGACATCCCGGACGCACGGACACAGCTCCACCCGGCGATGCGTCCCGAACTTGGCACGCTCCAGTCGCGGATGTCGGGGCTCCTCGACGAACTGCTCCGTGGCTTCCGCGACGAGGACGCGTTCGTCGAATGGGGACAGGAAGTCGTTCAGGCGAGCTACGCCGAAGTCGACGCCGGGGTCATCGAGGCCGCGTACTTCGAACTCCCGGTGCGTCGGCTCTTGCTCTCGGACGACCCTCGCGGTCTGTTCTTCCGCGAGTCGTGGGCAGCGGAGTTCTTCCTCGCCGGGTTCAACGCGAGCGTCCGACAGGTGTCGGGCCGCGCTGCAGAGGTCCCGAGTCAGCCGAATACGGAGCGATTCGTTCCGAGTGGATAACATGGTCACGAACAACGCCACCCCGCCTGCGGGGCACGATTGGGGTGAGCGGACCCGACAAGCGGTCGCTCACTCCGCACCGAAGCATTGGAAGACGGACGCCTACGAGATGCGGCAGAAGTTCGGCATCCCGTCGTTCAAGCCGGACGACTACGTCCCCGAGCCGGGACAGGTGAAGTCGGACGTGTATCCCGACCTCGTCGTCCACGAGCGGGACCCGACCGTCACGACGACGCCGCGCGGAACTGACGCCTTCATCAAGGGCGACCGCGGGTCGGGGAAGTCGACGAAGGCCGCGTCGCTCGCGATTCGGCTGTTGGAGGACTTCCCGTTCGTCGACGAGATGAATGCGAACAAAGTCATCTGGCGCGGGTCGCCCGCACGGTCCGAGTGGCTTCGGCTCAAGGACTGGGCGACGGTCTGGCTCCCAGAGCACGCCAGCATCGAAGCGACGTGGGAAGACGAGGACGCGGGTCGCTACGACGCCGACATCGAAGCCGTCGCTCGCGACGTTCGGTACTACCACGACGTACTCGACCTCGTCGACCAACTCGCCGAACAGAAGCCGGGGACGTTCAACGTCGTCTACCCGGACCCGAGTTTCAGCGGCTGCCGCGAACTCACAGAGGAGACCCAGCGCGTCGGTGAGCCGCTTCCGTTCGTCCCGACGTGGGAGGCCGACCCGTCCGAAGGCCGCCACGCGACGCCGCTGACCGACTGGTGGTTCGCGTTCATCCTCGCCCGCACGGAACACGGCACGCACGTCGGCTGGACCGCGCTCATCTTCGACGAGGTCGGCGACTTCGTGCCGCAGTCGGCGCGGAACTCGCCCGGGAGACGCCTCTGGGACAAGATCGAACTCCTGCGGTCGCTGTGGGCCGAGTCGCGGCGGGCGCGCTTCTCGCAGTTCTACTTCGGCCACTACGAGGAGAACGTCCACGAGAAGATTCGCCGCGAGTTCAAGTGGCGGATTCAGATGCCGGACGGCTCGCCGAACCCGGTCAAGAATGTCCGCGGAACGTGGCCGCTCGGCTTCGACAACATCCCCATGACGAGCGACCTCACGTCGGGGCTGCCCATCGGTACCGGCCTGTGCTACAACACGGCGAAGTTCAGCTACTTCGGCTGGAAAGACGTCGCCGAAGCGCCGGAAGACGAGACTCGGTGGCTTCGCGTCCGACTCGGCGCACCCACACAGCTCCCGTCGACGGCGATGGCGACCGAGGCCGACGCGCCAGCTGAACCGGAGTTCGACGACTCGGTGTTCGCGTCGTGGCAGAACCAGGTCGACCACCGCCTCTACGTCCGCGATCCGGGTTCGGGATGGATTTCGGTCGCGACCGGCGCGGTCGGCGATGAGCTCGTCTCCCCGGTCGAGGGCATGACCTTTGACGAACCGGTCGTCGAAGACGGGGAAGTCGTGGTCAGGATGCGCCGAAATGCCGACGAATCAGTCGTCGTCGCTCGGCTGCCGTCGACGTCGCAGTCCTTTAAGTCGGCTTCCGGTTCCGGGGGTGAGACCGCGTGAGGCGAATTCGCCGGAAACTGTCGGGTTTCCTGACACGCCTCCCGCGCGCGTATTATGATCATGATTGGGATAAACCCCCCGGGGCCGGTTTCGGGGCCCCCACCGAGTGGTCTCGGTCCTGCTGGTCGCGATGATTGTGGCCTCGATACTGGTCCCGTTCGTCGGCGTCTCGGCGGCCGTGCCGAGTGGACTCGTCGGCGTTCCCGACGCGAACGTCTCCGAGGATTTCCCGGTCGGTTCGGAGCCGTCGCTTCGAGCGACTGACCTCGAAGGGTCGGTGATGGCGTCGGACCACGCCGAGTCGCTCGAGGTCATCGCGACGACGCCCGGTCGTGCGTCGGGGTACGTGAACGGGACGACCGTCGGCGGCGGCGAAGTTGTGTTAGTCCTCCGCGACGAGACGCACTCGACGGGGCGGACAGTCGGCATCGACGCGGGTGCGCTTCGCGAAGCACTCGGCTACACGCCCGAGCGTATCTACGGAACACACGACGACGGCACCGAGTGGTCCGCTCCCGTTCGATACGAAGGCGGTCTCCTGTTGTTTGATGTCGCTCACTTCTCGTCGAACGTGGTGACGTTCTCGGGGACCGTTCAGATAGCGGCGACGCCCGCGACCGACGGGTCGACGTTCTCGTATGACCTCTCGGAGTCAGATGCCGTCTCAGAGTACAACATCACGGTCACCGGACACGACTCGGCGGAAAACGACACGGAGTCGGGGTCGGTCGCTCTCGGCGACTCATCAGCCCTCTCGATTTCGAGTGATCGAGACCCACTCGGACACGACTCACCAACGCCGGTGCTGAACGCAACTGGCACGAGCGAAACCGCGTCGAACGGGACTGACACGTCGGGGTCCTCCGGCTCGATTACGTACTATCAAACCGACCACCCGGTCTCGTCGATGCGGGAGGTTCGCGTCGATGTCACCGACCGATGGGACGACACCTACGGGAACGTCGGCTACACGTTGGATCTCTACGTCGATGGAACACTCATCGACTCTCGCTCGGGCAACACGGAGACATGGGGCGGGCCGTACGCCTCGGCAGCGGAGACGTTCAGCGTCTCCCGAGCGTCGTGGGACACGATGCGAGTCGAATGGACGTTCGACAAGTCCTCCGGGGGAATCAAGGATATCTCGATCGAGTCGATGGCTCCGCAAAACGCGACCGTCACGACCGACGACGGCGTGACCGCAGAACTCGGAGATCTCTCTGTCGGCGAAACAAAGACAGTTTCATTCCCTGTCTCTGCCTCCTCGAACGAGTTCTCGCTGTCCGGCGACGGCGACGGCGGAGTAGACTGGACACTAGCGTACCGTGAGGTACTGGAAACGAGCAACGTCACCGTCTCGGTCAACGGAAACGACACATCGTATCCGGGGACGCTCGCGGACGGCGAGACTGCCACACTTCCGACAAACGTGTCGTGGGTCGCCGACGGAACGAACACCGTCACGGTCTCGGTTGGAGACAGCTCGATTCCAGCGGATGCACCGGCCCCGTCGGTGGGACTGCAGTACTCGCACACGTCGACGGATGAGAAGTCCGTGTCGTACGAGTCGTCGAAACTCACCGAATCGTACAACGTCACTCGAACGTATTCGACCGACCAGACCGACGCGAGGTTGGTCATCCCCTTCTCAGGGAACGTCGCATACATCGGGAACGTGGAGACACAGTTGAACGGCGGGCCGTGGTCGTCCGTCTCTCCGGGTGACTACTCGCTCGACGGAACGACGCTCACCGTCGGTTTAGGCTCCGTTTCGGGTGGTGACACCGTCACGGTCCGAACGACCGGTGACAGAATCTCGGTCGTGAACGGATCGCTGACCGTGACGGAGACGACGCCGATGGGAGAGCGACTCGATTCGGAAATCAGACTCGACTCGTGGGCGAACGACTCCTACATCTCGCTTGGTGGGTCGCCGGATGAAGACCGACTCCACTACACGTACAACGAATCGTTTGGCGACGCCGAGTACGACGAGGTAACCGCGACCGGCTACCACCGGCTTCATCTCCCGGGCGCGTCGGACGCGTCGACGTTCCGCCTCTCGACGGTTCCCGTCCGGGTGGACGTCGCGACCGGCGAAGCTCGCTTCCGGGTCACGAGTCCGTCGACGACGGAGCCCAAACTCTCGATTCGACCGGGAGTACACACCGGCGACGGGGTGGCTTACGAATTCCTGTCGCCGTCGGCTGGCGATACGTATCTCCTCTACTCCACAACCACCGGCACGCAGCGTGATTCCGCAGTTGCGGGTGAGACAGTCGTCTTGGCTGACGACGACTCGGGTGAGATTCTTCACATCCGGAAGTCGTCGGAGTCGTCCAATGCGTCGGGCGGAAGTGGGTTCTTCGCCGGTAGTGGCGGAGCCGTCACGAGTACCGCTAAAGACTACATCCCCGCAATGCCGGTGCTGAACCCCGGACTGGTGGCCGCACTTGTGTTGGTCATCATCGCCGGAGCCATCGCGTACACCGAGCGCCGGATGTCCTCGACGCGGTCGACGCCGGTGTACGAACGGCCGCTCGTCCTCTTGGCGCTCGTCGTCGCTGGCTTCGTCGGTGTGTTGCTCATTTCGCCGGAGTCCATCACGGCCCCGGTTCAATCGGCGCTCGACACCGCGCTTCCGCTCGCGTCGGTCCTCGGCGTGTTGCTCGTCGTCGGTGGCCTCGGGTACTGGTGGTACACGCGGCGGCAAGCACGGATTGTCGAGGCGAAAACCCCGGAGAACGTCTTCCGAATCGGTGGTGACGACAAGTGATTGACCCCATCCGAGCGACGCTAGAAACGGCGTTCGCGGCCTTTGGTATCGAGGGCGTCTCGGTGATGGGACTGCTCGCCCTGCTGGTCGCTGTGAGCTACGTCCACAAGGCCTCGAAAGCGGGGTCGCTCGTCGCCGGCGTTGCGTCGACGGCTGCCCACGACGCGAAAGTGGTCGCTCTCACGCTCGCCGGCCTGCTGGTCGTCGGGGTCGTCTCGCTCAACGTCGGCCGCGGCCGTGAGCTCGTCTCGATGGCAATCGAGCGGGCGCTGTCGTTCGACTGGACATCGCTCCTCGGGGTGGTCGGATGAACTACGAAGCGCGACTCGAGGAGGTCCTCAACGCGGTCGCGATCGACGACATCTACGAGTTGGCCAATGACTATCCGGAGGAAACGCGCCTCGGACTCGATTGGCAAGCTATCGCGCGGTACGAGGCCGAACACGACGATTCGGAGCTTTCGCTGGCGGCCGTGTCGGGCGTCGCGAGCGATATCGTCGCCCGTCCGGAGACGACGCTAGAACGACTCGAAGACGTTGTCAGAGAGTTCGACGTTCCCGGACGCGAGAAACCGATGGCGCGAGCCTCGGTCTCGGTCGTGAACCTCCCGGACGACGCGACGTTCGATGTCGGGGGCTTCTCACCAGAAGACTGGATCGGGCGACTGCTGGCACTCGAAGGCCAGATTACGAAGCGGACTGCAGTCAATCCGATGGTCGAGGAGGCGGCGTTTGAATGCCTCCGGTGCGGGACAATGACCTACATTCCGCAACACGGCTTCGGGTCGCTTCAAGAACCGCACCGCTGTCAGGGGTGTGAAATGCAGGGGCCGTTCCGACTGAACGAGACGCAGTCGGAGTGGACGAACTACCAGAAGATTCGCCTGCAGGAGCCACCCGAGAACGCCCGCGGCGAGACCGAACACATCGACATCCATCTCACCGGAGATTTAGCTGGTGACCCGCGAGTCGAAGGTGGAACGCGGACGACGTTCTTCGGCCGCCTGAATCCGGTGTACACCGGAGACGTGGTGTTCGAGAAGGACCTCGTCGGGACGGGCTACACGGTCGAACAGGGTGGCTTCGAGGACGCCGACCTCTCCGAGTACGAAGCGATAATCGACGAGGTTGCAGCAGCGCCGAACACGTTCGAACTCCTCGTCGATTCGTTCGCGCCGTCGCACCAGGGCCACCGACACGTCAAGGAGGCGCTGGTGCTCCAGCAGTTCGGTGGCTGGGCGCGAACGGGGCGGGACGGCACCCACCACCGCGGCGACTCCCACATGTTCCTCCTCGGCGACCCGGGGACCGGGAAGACGTTGCTCCTCGAGGCAGCCTATGAGGTCGCACCGCGCGGCGCGCTCACCGACGGGACCGGTTCGTCGAGCGCTGGCCTCACGGCCTCGATCGTGAAAGACTCGTTCTCGTCCGAGCAGTTCAGCATCGAGGCGGGAACGCTGGTTCGAGCGAACAAGGGAATCGCCGTCGTCGACGAGCTCGACAAGGGTGAGACAAGCGACCTCGATGCGCTTCATACTGCCCTCGAATCCCAGCAGGTGCACGTCTCGAAGGCGGGGAAGAACGCGATGCTCCCGGCCGAAACGTCGCTCCTCGCGGCGGGGAACCCGACGGGCGGGCACTTCGACCCGTCGCGGGATATCGCCGACCAGGTCGAACTGAAGTCGCCGCTCCTCTCTCGGTTCGACCTCATCTTCACGATTCGCTCGGAGGAAGACGAAGCGAAGATTCGGGACATTTCCGAGAAGATGGTCCGCTCTCGGAATCGTGCTGGTCGGCGTGCGCTCGGAGAAGACGTCGACGAAGACGACTCGGGGTCAGCGGTCCGACTCGATCGCGACGAGTTCACCGCCTACGTCACGGCCGCGAAACAGGTCCAGCCAGTCGTTCGTGACCCGGCGGTCGCCCGGGAAATGCGCGAGTGGTTCGTCGAGACGAAGACATCGCTGCCGGAACGCTACGCAACTGCGATGGGCGAACAGGAGTACGATGGGCCACCATTGCCGATTACGGCGCGGAAGCTCGACGCGCTCCAGCGGCTTGCGGAGGCCTCGGCGCGGATGCGACTGTCCGAGACGGTCGAGATGGTCGATGTTGAGCGCGCGAAACCACTCATCGAACGATCCTTAGCTGATATCGGGATTGCGCCGGCGGATAACTCGTCGTTCAAGACGGCGACGACTGACGCTGCAGAAGTTGGGATTTGAGAATCTCTTTGCGGCGAGTGGTTGTGTCAGGAATCAGCCGTGTATTCCGGAATGACGTCGTCGAAGAGCCGGCTACAGCACTCCCAGAGGAGCTTTGGCGGCGATGACGCTTCGAGGGTCGCTTTCTCATGGTGTGGAGACTCCATTGAGGCCGTTCGGTATTGGAAGTGCGTTGGCCCGAGATCGTCGTGATCGTCGTCTTGATGCCACCCACAATGGAACTCGAGATTCGGGTCAGCGTAATCGACTCTGAACTCGTCGTGCGGTGGTGTGAGTTTCCAATGGACCTCAATCGTCGGTGCCTCGGGTCCAGTTGGCGGGACGAGGCGAACTGGATCAACTTCGGCAGCAAGATACCGCTTTTGGATTGCGTCGGGTTCGTACCAGACAGACACAACCTCGGATTGTCGTTCCAGTACGTCTTTGAGCACCCGGTAGACCTCGGGGTTTTCTGATCCGGGGCCTCTCATGCCGAGGCGGAACGTCCCTGTCCCGGGAATCGATCATAGAGACGAAGTGCGTCCTCGACGAGTCGACGCCGCGTCTCGAGGTGCTCCCAGTCGCGAGCGGCTTGGCGACGTTTGCGTTGATCCTCTTCGTCTACTGCTTGGCGTAGACTCGCTCGCAATTCGTTGGGCGTCTCGACGTCGTACTCTGTCTTCCACGAACGAATTTGGTCGTTCATCTCTTCGAGGCTCGCAGCGAGCTGGTCGGGCGAATGTGCCTCGTAGAGTTCGCGCATTTCGCTGAGGTACTGGCTGACCGGGTCAGGCTCGTAGGTGGTCTGTTGGCCGCGCGTATCGGCGAGTAGCTTACCATCGTCTGTGAGCCGCGAGAGATACTTGCTCGCCGTTTCGTGGGCAACCTCGGCCTCAGACGCGATCCAGTTCGCCGTCCGCGGTTCACTCACAGTAAGTGCGACCGCTTCAACACGCTCGGCCGCCGACAACCCGTCTGTCCATCGTCGGTTCGACTCGTCGCTCATAGCCGAAACTACAGCCCGAGTGTAGAAATATATTGGGTCAGTTCAGATTATTCTAATGGGTGCGCGTTAGTCGCCTAATCAAATCGGGTCAATCTCTCTTCTAACTCGATGTGATTCGTTGCGAGACCCCCCAGCGACATCGACGCCCAATTTTTCGCGCGGACAAGCCGCGCCGAGTAGGCGCGGCGACCTCCGTTGCAAGTGTTACATCTGAAGCCACCGAAGGTGGCTGAAGTAATCTTGGTGTGTGGCTCTTTAGCCACACAGCTAACGCAGAATCAGGGGGGACCCCCCTGATTCGAAGTGTCTGCGGTCGCGGTCGCTGCGGGCTCGAGACAGCGCCAGAATCTTTCGAATGACAACCTCCTGAAAATACTGCAAAATATTCCGCATTCTCACCGAAAAAACAGCGTCGCCACTCGGAAGACGGCGCGTCAGCCGACGAGCTGACGCAGTTTACCCAGACTGTAGGTGGCTCTTCCGGTGGAATCGTACGCGTCGGCGACGACCGCAAAGCGACCAGAGAACTGCTTCATCTCGTTGCCGGTCACCTCTGCCCACTTCGCAGCGCCGGTTCGGAGGATCCGCTTGACCTCCTTACGCGTCGCCTGCGGTGCAAGCTCGAGTAGTTCACGACCATCCTCGCGGTCGTCCTGCCGGTCGCGAACGTAGTTACGAAGCCAGCGCTCCCACGGACCGTTCCCATCGCCGTACGTATCGGCGCGGATGATATCGTCTGTCGCTTCTTCGAGCGTCGCTGAGACCGAGCGCCGAGCGGACTCGATGTGTTCGACGATTCCCTCAGCGATGTGTTTCGAAGCGAGTTCGACGTGACCGTACTCGTGGATGACCAGATCACCGAGGCGCTTCAGCGCGCGATAGACTGTGTCGATGTGGACGCCAATTCGCTCAGCGAGATCGGCCGGCGAGATCTGGCCGCCGTCGGTCACCAGCTCGTCGGCAATCGACACGTCAGTCTCGTAGAGGTTGTTCGCGGCGGCGAACAGTCGGACTTCGTCGTCTTGCTGCTGCGCAATACGCGGCAGCGGGTTGTCGATGACTTTGACCATCCGCGCCTCGCCGTCGACGCTGAAGTAGTCGTCCGCGACGTACATCTGGTGGTCCGGCGTCACCGGCAAGTCCGACCAGTTCAGGACGTTCAGCAGTCCCTCTTCGAGTTCGTTGTGGAGTCGGTCGACATCGTCGAACCGGAGGGTGTCGTCGTACAGCGAATTCTGGTAGGAGACACCGATCTTCGGGTTCTCGAGTTCAGTCCCAGCAACTGCCTCAGGGTTCCGCATGTGGTAGTGCTTGAACTCCTTCGGAAGTCGATGGCCGCCGACGACCTCGGCCGCGCGCATCGCGCAGATCGTCGCCGTGTGGTAGTAGCCGGCGCATTCGCGGTCGTCGCGAACGCTCTTCGAGTAGCCGCTTCGCTCGCGACCCAGAATCATCGAAATCCGGTGAAGCGTCCCGTCCAGCGCGAACACCTTGCCGGTCTCACCCTTCTTGCCGCGCACGTACAGCTCGGCGTCGGTGATGTTCGACGATTCGTGTACTTCGTCGGGATCGAGCGCCCGGTAGTCGATACCCGTGAACGAGTTCCAGCCGAACCCATCTTGGCGCTCGCGAAGCTTGCGGAGCGCTTCGAACAGGACGGACGGGTACTGGTCGAACTCGAAATAGCTCCCGCGCGTCTCGACGTCGACGCCGAGGATGTTGTGCGGGTTCGGGATGTTCGTCCCGCTCTTCGAGGTGATGCCGGGCCACCGCGGCCGGACGCGGAAGTACGCACGCTTTCGGTTCTCGTCCTTCGCGTCGTTGAATGACTGGTAGGCCACTGGATAGACGCGGATGAGGAATTCAGGAACATCCTCAAGTCGCCAGTCCCATCGACCGAGGTCGGTTCCCTCGTCGGGCGTCGCGAGGCCGGGGTTGTCGGCGTAGCCGAACTCGACGTTCCACTCCTCACCACCGAACTCGAAGCCGGCGCGGAGATTACCGTACTCCTCGAAGTCGTGCATCTTGTACAGCGAGACGAGTCCGAAGTACGTCGACAG